>CAUPZU010000014.1:0-84289 GCA_963516025.1 Acinetobacter lwoffii | reverse complement strand
CCTCTATGTAATTATTTAAGATTTTTTCTCGTTTTCAACGTTCATATTTTAATGATGCAGATGATGCTGTTCCTGAATGGATTTCACAGCAGCATAAAGAATAAAAGCAAAAGTAATGATCATCAGAAGAATGGTCCCAAACACCAGTCCCAGTACTCCCAGACATAATACGATTACACCTAGATAAAGTATGCGCCCCAATCCGCTTTCCAGATTCAGTAGCATAATCAATATCAGTAAAATAAGTACACCTACAAAATGCTGTTGCATCGTGACCCCCTTTAATTGTTATTGTGAGTCCGTTTTGCTGCATAAAGACAAAGGAGAACATTTGATTGTTCTCCTTTTTAAATAGCGGCCTTTCAGCGCAGCCTAACTTTTCAGCTCAGGACTTTTGTCCGAGCTCTCTGTTTTCACCACGGGTTTGACTTTTTTCAGTACTTCAATGGTACTGTCCTTAGAACGTTTAAAAGTATCGGTCAGATGTTCCTTATGCTTGGTCGAAATCTGACTGACATCTTCTTTCAGCTCTTTACCCAGATTGGATAGGTCTTCAACGACAGCGTTGAATTCTGTCTTGATAAAGCTTTTCAATTCGGTTAATTCTTTCTGCGAACCGAAAATCTGCTCCTTCAAAGTATCAATACGCTGTAACACCTCCTGCTTAAATTGACGCAATTGTTCCTGCACAGTATCGCTTAACTGTTTGGCTTCAACTTCAAGCTTTTCCTTACTTTCCTCGATGGTTTCAATTGCCTGATCTTTAGCCTCGACTGCTACTTTTTCAAGCTTCTCGGCAGTTTCAGTGACCACGCTCGGAGTGATTTTTTTAGATGTAGTAGATTTAGGTGCTGTAGCCATTTGTCTTGTTCCTATTGTTATATCGACTAAGCTATATTAGTAGATTTGATAAAAATTAAGATTTGATTTGTCTGACAATTATTAATTGCTTACATTTTTTCACATTGCCTACAAAACAGACTTCCATGCAAAAAGCAAGCCATTTATCTCATACTTTCGCTGCAAAGCCGTTGGACTTTGGGGGGCATTCTGCGTATAATGCCGTGTTAAGTTCAAGCGAGCAGACATAGGAGGGTAGGTTTAAAAAATAGCCTTCCTTTTTTTTCGTCTTCTCGCTTTTTTACAGCCTAAATTTCAGGAGCTTTGGTTTGAGCACCCCAGCAATTTTAGCCCTTGCCGACGGAACTATCTTTAAAGGTACTTCGATTGGCGCATCGGGTAGTACGACTGGTGAAGTCGTTTTCAATACTGCCATGACTGGCTATCAAGAAATTTTGACTGACCCGAGTTATGCACAGCAACTTGTGACACTGACTTACCCACATATCGGTAACACAGGCTGCAATGAAGAAGACGCTGAATCAGGTCGTATTCATAAGGTTTGGGCGAACGGATTGATCATTCGCGACCTGCCTTTACTGCACAGTAACTTCCGTTCAACCCAATCATTAGCTGAATATTTGGTACAACACAATGTTGTGGCAATTGCGGATATCGACACGCGTAAACTGACACGTATCTTACGTGACAAAGGTGCGCAAAATGGCTGTATCCTTGCTGGCGAAAATATCACTGAAGCTGAAGCGCTTGAAAAAGCACGTGCATTTGGTGGTTTAAACGGTTTAGACCTGGCAAAAGAATGTTGCGACCCTGAAGGTTTTGAATGGACTGAAGGCTCTTGGACATTAGGCAAAGGTTTCTCTCAACCAGAAGCTAAATTCCATGTTGTTGCATACGATTACGGTGTCAAAACCAACATCTTACGTATGCTCGCAGACCGCGGTTGTAAACTGACTGTTGTGCCGGCGCAAACTCCTGCTGCTGATGTACTTGCACTGAATCCAGATGGCGTGTTCCTGTCGAACGGTCCTGGCGATCCGGCTGCATGTGACTACGCAATTGAAGCTGTAAAAACAATTGTAGAAACCACTGAAATTCCAGTATTTGGTATCTGTCTGGGTCACCAGATTCTTGCGCTTGCAAGTGGTGCTAAAACTTTAAAAATGCCTCACGGCCACCACGGTGCTAACCATCCTGTACAAAATCTAGATAACGGTACAGTGATGATTACTTCTCAGAACCATGGCTTCGCAGTCGATGAAAGCAATCTGCCTGATGTGTTGCGTGTAACGCATCGCTCACTGTTTGATGGCACCAACCAAGGTATTCATCGTACAGACAAACCTGCGTTCAGCTTCCAGGGTCACCCTGAAGCAAGCCCGGGTCCACATGACTGCGCACCATTGTTCGATCATTTCATCGAACTTATCGAAGCATCTAAGAAGTAATTAAGGAAGCATCATGGCTAAACGTACTGACATTAAAAGCATCTTGATTATTGGTGCTGGTCCGATTGTCATCGGTCAAGCATGTGAGTTTGACTACTCAGGTGCTCAAGCATGTAAAGCCCTTCGTGAAGAAGGCTACCGCGTTATTTTGGTCAACTCGAACCCAGCGACCATTATGACTGACCCGACAATGGCGGACGCAACTTACATCGAGCCAATCACTTGGCAGACTGTTGCTGCAATCATTGAGAAAGAACGCCCAGACGCTGTTCTTCCAACCATGGGTGGTCAAACTGCATTGAACTGTGCTCTTGCCCTCGATGAGCACGGCATTTTAGAAAAATACAATGTTGAATTGATCGGTGCGACCAAAGAAGCGATTGAAAAAGCTGAAGACCGTAAACTGTTCGACCAGGCAATGCGTAAAATTGGTCTTGAATGTCCAAAAGCAGACATTGCCGAATCAATGGAAGAAGCTTTAGAGATTCAAGCACGCTTCGGCTTCCCTGTAATTATCCGTCCATCATTCACCATGGGTGGTTCAGGCGGCGGTATCGCATACAACAAAGAAGAATTCATTGAAATCTGTGAGCGCGGTTTCGATCTTTCTCCAACCAAACAGTTATTGATCGATGAATCACTTATTGGCTGGAAAGAATACGAAATGGAAGTTGTTCGTGACAAAAACGACAACTGTATCATTGTATGTACCATTGAAAACTTTGATCCAATGGGCGTGCATACAGGCGACTCAATCACTGTTGCGCCTGCGCAAACATTGACGGATAAAGAATTCCAGTTACTTCGTAACGCTTCTTTAGCTGTTTTACGTGAAATTGGTGTAGAAACCGGTGGTTCAAACGTTCAGTTCGGTATTAACCCGAAAGACGGCCGCATGGTTGTGATCGAGATGAACCCGCGTGTATCACGCTCATCTGCATTGGCATCAAAAGCAACCGGTTTCCCGATTGCAAAAATCGCTGCGAAACTGGCGGTTGGTTATACCCTTGATGAGTTGAAAAACGACATCACTGGCGGTACAACTCCGGCATCATTCGAACCTGCGATTGACTACGTTGTAACGAAGATTCCTCGTTTTAACTTTGAGAAGTTCCCTCAAGCTGACGCTACACTGACAACTCAGATGAAATCTGTAGGTGAAGTAATGGCGATTGGCCGTAACTTCCAGGAGTCTATGCAAAAAGCGCTTCGTGGTCTTGAAGTCGGTGCATCTGGCTTTGATGAGAAAATCGAAGCGGGTACTGAAGGCGCGCGTGAGAAAATCTTACAAGAGCTTAAAGTTCCAGGTCCTGAGCGTATCTGGTACGTGGGCGATGCATTCCGTCACGGCTTCACGCTTGATGAAGTATTTGCTGCGACCAACATCGACCGCTGGTTCTTGATCCAAATCGAAGACATTATCAAAACTGAAAACCAGATCAAAACTTTAGGTTTTGGTGATTTGAATGCGGACAACATCCGTGCATTCAAACGTAAAGGTTTATCAGATCTTCGCATTGCGAACTTGATGGGCATTTCACAAAAACAATTCCGTAAACACCGTTGGAACCTGGGCGTAACGCCAGTTTACAAACGTGTGGATACCTGTGCTGCAGAATTCGAATCTGATACAGCGTACATGTACTCAACTTACGATGAAGAATGTGAAGCAAATCCATCGACTCGTGACAAGATCATGGTGATTGGTGGCGGCCCTAACCGTATCGGTCAAGGTATCGAATTCGATTACTGCTGTGTACACGCTGCCCTTGCAATGCGTGAAGACGGTTATGAAACCATCATGGTGAACTGTAACCCTGAAACTGTTTCTACCGACTATGACACATCTGACCGTTTGTACTTCGAACCAATTACACTTGAAGATGTGCTTGAAATCGTACGTATCGAGAAGCCTAAAGGTATTATCGTACAGTACGGCGGTCAAACACCTTTGAAATTGGCACGTGCTTTAGAAGAAGCGGGTGCGCCAATCATTGGTACATCTCCTGATGCGATTGACCGTGCAGAAGACCGTGAACGTTTCCAGCAAATGATTCAACGTCTACAACTTCGTCAACCGAACAACAGCATCGTAAAATCTGCTGAAGAAGGTATGGCTGAAGCGTCTAAAGTAGGCTATCCACTTGTGGTACGTCCATCTTACGTCCTTGGTGGCCGTGCGATGGAAATCGTGTATAACGATGAAGAACTTAAACGCTACCTACGTGATGCAGTTCAAGCATCTAATGAAGCGCCTGTTCTGCTTGACCGTTTCCTGGATGATGCAATCGAAGTTGACGTAGACTGTGTCTCTGACGGTAAAGACGTTGTGATTGGCGGCATCATGCAGCATATTGAACAAGCAGGTATTCACTCTGGTGACTCAGCATGTTCGATTCCTCCTTATTCTCTGTCTAAAGAGATTCAGGACGAAATGCGTCGTCAGACAATTGCAATGGCAAAAGAACTTGGCGTAATTGGTCTAATGAACGTTCAGTTTGCGGTTAAAGGCGAAGACGTTTACATTCTGGAAGTGAACCCACGTGCATCACGTACTGTGCCGTTCGTTTCTAAGTGTATCGGCGAATCTTTAGCGAAAGTGGCTGCACGTTGTATGGCGGGTCAATCTCTAGAATCTCAAGGATTCACTTCAGAGATTATCCCTGAACACTTCTCTGTAAAAGAAGCAGTGTTCCCATTCAACAAATTCCCTGGCGTTGACCCGATCCTTGGTCCTGAGATGAAATCTACAGGCGAAGTCATGGGTGTTGGTAAAACATTTGGTGAAGCATTCTATAAAGCTGTTTTAGGTGCGAACGAACGTCTACCTGGTCTTCCGACAGAAGGTGAAGTGAAACACGCATTTATCTCTGTACGTGACTCAGATAAACCACGTGCGGCAGGTATCGCAAAACAATTGATTGACCTAGGCTTCAAGATTCTTGCAACTGATGGTACATTTAAAGTGATTAGCGATGCTGGTCTTGAATGTGAACGTGTCAATAAAGTAACTGAAGGTCGTCCTAACATTGTGGACCGTATTAAAAACGGCGAAATCCACCTTGTGATTAACACGACTGAAGGCAAAAAGGCACAAGAAGACTCATTCTCGATCCGTCGTTCAGCACTTCAAGGTAAAGTGTATAACACAACTACATTGAATGGTGCGGATGCAGTATGCCAAGCTTTAGCAATTAAATTGCCAATGGATGTATATCGTTTGCAAGACCTAACTAAAGGTTAATTCGCTTCCAAGAAGTCCCGCTACCTTCTTGGTGGCGGGCTTTTTTTTATTTATAGATTCTATATCTTTCAACTGACTTTTGAGGGACAACATGCAACGTTATCCTATGACACCTGAAGGCAAAATTGCCTTAGAGAAAGAATTACACCAACTGAAAACAGTGGATCGCCCACGTATTACAGCTTCAATTGCAGAAGCGCGTGAACACGGCGACTTAAAAGAAAATGCAGAATACCATGCAGCACGTGAACAGCAAGGCTTCTGTGAAGGTCGTATTCAGGACATCGAAGGCAAACTGGGTGCAGCTCAGGTGATCGACGTAAAAGAACTTGAACAGAATGGTCGTGTGGTTTTTGGTGTAACGGTCACGATTGAAAATCTGGATACTGAAGAACAGAAAACCTATAAAATTGTAGGTGATGACGAAGCAGACTTTAAGATTAACAAGATCTCTGTGAACTCGCCAATTGCACGTGGTCTTTTAGGTAAAAACGAAGGCGACGATGTGAAAATCAATACACCAAACGGTGAAGTTGAATACGAAATTGTGAAAGTTGAATATCTTTAAAATTTAAAGCTGTTTAATTTAAAGCCCCTCGATTGAGGGGTTTTTTACCTTTATCTGCTTCCTACAAACGAATTAGCTCTGGGCTTCTTTTAAAAACCCCGATGCAAATAAATTAAATGCATGTAAAGCCTCAGGGAGTACCTGCTCAGGATGTTCGCTAGAAGCCACCCAGAGGGCTGCATTCATTGCAGCACCATTTAAAAATACCGCAGCAGCTTCCGGATCAACTGTTTTAATTCGATCTGCTACCAATAATTGCTCAACACATTCACGCGTGGACTGCAAACATCTGTTTTGACTTGGCCAGTGTGCAGGATCACCCAATACCGCAGGCCCATCGCGCAATACAATGCGCTGGAATTCAGAGTTTAAGGCATTTTGAATATAGGTCTGCCCTTCAAGCAACAATCCTTCCCACAGATCATCAGGCTGCTCCAGATGCTGCTGGGCAGATGAAGCCATTTCTGAATCAATCTGATCGACCACCGCAGCAAATAAGCCCTTTTTGTCACCAAAATGATGATATAGCGCACCACGGGTCAGCCCTGCTTCTGCTGTGAGCTTATCCATTGAAGTCTCTGCATAGCCATATTCCCCAAATGCACGGCGTGCCACTTGAATCAGTTTTTTACGGGTCTCGGCCATTTTTAATTCACGAACAGACATTTCTATTCCCATTTCAGCATTACAAAAATTTTAATTGACATACGCTTCGTATGTCAATTATGTTTACGTACGAAGCGTATGTGAAAATACCAGATGCTTTAAGAAAAATTTTTCATAGTAAGTATTTCAAAGAGAATAGCCATGACTAGAACTGCAATATTTCCCCAAGACCGCCATGCCCTGTATGAACAGCATGGTTATTCTGCTGCGATCAAATCGCAAGATTTACTCTTTGTTTCAGGTCAGGTCGGTAGCCGTGAAGATGGTTCTCCTGAACCAGATTTTGAAAAACAGGTAGAACGGGCTTTTGAAAATTTAGCTGCGACATTAGCAGCGGCTGGTTGTACTTTTGATGATATTGTCGATGTCACAACTTTTCACACTGATCCTGAACAGCAGTTTGAAAGCATTATGAAAGTTAAAAACCAGATTTTTACCCAAAAGCCTTATCCGAACTGGACGGCTGTGGGCGTGACTTGGCTGGCTGGTTTTGATTTTGAAATTAAAGTCATTGCACGTATCCCTCAAAGCACTTAGATCAGCATTTACTTTAAAATTTTCTTCACGGACTAGATTGAGATTGTTAATTCAGCTTGCAGCACAATTCGGTATAATGACCCATTCCTTATTGTTCTTGCCTCTATGTCTGAAAAGTTAATTAATTCGCCTGTGAATCATTGGTGTGAATTCGAGTTCATCTCAAAAACCGTGAAGAACCCGAATATTCATATTAAAGGGAATTATTCCTACTATTCAGCCTATTGGGATCAAGGTTTTGAGCGCTGTGTAGTACGTTATTTACATGACAAGCCTGCAACGCCTGAGAAGCCGATTGATCAGCTTTATATCGGTAATTTCGTCTGTTTTGGCGCAGAATGCGTGATTATGATGGGTGGCAACCAACTGCATCGTACAGACTGGATTTCAGCCTTCCCGTTTGATACACGCAGTTTTGTCCCCGCTGGCGATACAGTGATTGGCGATGGTTGCTGGATTGGCTCTCGTGCCATGATTATGCAAGGTGTGACGCTAGGCGAAGGTGCTGTGGTGGCAACAGGTGCGGTTGTGACGAAAGATGTACCAACTTATGCAGTCGTTGGCGGTGTACCTGCAAAAATTATTAAATACCGCTTTCCACAGGAAGATATTAAAAAATTGCTTTCCCTCAAAATGTACGACATTGATGAAAAGCAGTTTCTAAAAATGCGTGAGCAGTTGCAGACGGATGATATTAGTTATCTAGTAGAATTTTTAAGCAATTAAAACTATCATTAAATCATTAAAATTTCAAAAGATTAAGCATGCAAAGTATTCTGAGTTTTGTAAGTGAAAATCCTATTTTCTTTACCGTATTATTCACTCTTACGAATATCTTATGGTTGATCTTCTCTTTTTACCAAAAACATAAAAATGATAAAGCTCTAATTGACTACAAAGCTGAAAAAGATAAAGAATTAGAAGGCTTAAAACATAATTTCGGATTAGAACTTGAAAGGAAAAAGAAAAATTTCGGTATAAAACAAGAAGTTTATGGGGAGTTTTTTAACAATTTAGATAAATTTCAATCAAAAGCTCAAATTGATTCACAAAAATCAATAAACCTTTATATGCATAACTTTTTGATTGACTTTGTTACAGCTTCAGAAATAAATGATACAGATGCAATGGCTAAAACAACTGGCGAATATCATCAAAATCTTCAAAGCTTTTTTGCAAATTTGTTTGATGAACTTAATACCCTACAAAATGAATGTAATCGTTTGAAATTTTTTGCCCCTGAAGAGATTCGGATAAAATTAAAAGAAATAACCATAAGTTATGAACAAATTTTCAAAATGACTAATCAGTATGTCAGCAATGTTTCTAACTTATTTTTTGACGAATCAGCACAAAATGAAATAACTAAAAAATTTACAGCCGATATTCAACCTATTTCAGATAAATTAAAAACAGATATGGATAATATTGAAAATCTACTAAGATCAGATTTATTTTCATAATTTTTAGAAAACATAAAAAAACCCACTCAATCGGAGCGGGTTTTTTCAGAATATGGTGGCTATGACGAGACTTGAACTTGTGACCCCCGCATTATGAGTGCGGTGCTCTAACCAACTGAGCTACATAGCCTTAAACTGTGCGCGCATTATGGGATTTTCTGTAAATCACGTCAACCCCATATTGTGCTGTTTGATCAAAATTTGTTGAAGTGAGCCGATAAGCCGGGTTCTGTCGTGAACGATCATTCCTCTAGGCGCACAATCACTCATGCGCTCAAGCGACCTACCCGAATCCAGCATGGGCCATGCCTAATGGATTCCTATTTGGTCTTGCTTCCGGTGGGGTTTACCTCGCCATGAACTGTTACCAGCCATGCGGTGCGCTCTTACCGCACCCTTTCACCCTTACCTCCGATTCCGATTGCTCGAAAACATAATGAAGGCGGTCTTCTCTCTGCTGCACTTGCCGTCGGTTTGCACCGCCCAGGCGTTACCTGGCACCTTGCCCTATGAAGCCCGGACTTTCCTCCCCTGCTTCAATCACGGAGATTTCCACAGCAGCGATCGTCTGGCTCACTTCGAGCGGCATAGTATCAAATATCGAGACTAATTGCTTGATGTTTTTTGAGCAGTCAGTTTTTCATACTTGGCTTGCAGCTGTTCCTGCGTTTCGACATGATTCGGATCCAGTGGAATACAATCTACCGGACAGAACAACTGGCACTGCGGTTGATCATGATGTCCGACGCACTCTGTACATAAATCTGGATGAATCTCATAAATGAGTTCACCCATATAAATGGCCTCATTCGGGCATACAGGTTCACAGACATCACAATTAATACATTCATCGGTGATATATAAAGACACGCTACCAACCTTGTTGAAGTTTACGCTCGAAGGCCGCAACCACGTTTGGTGGTACAAACTTGGTTACATCACCTCTTAATCGAGCAATTTCACGCACCAAAGTGGATGAAATAAAAGAATATTGCTCTGAAGGGGTTAAAAACACTGCTTCAAAGTGGGAGTCCAGCTGGCGGTTCATATTTGCCAACTGAAATTCATACTCAAAATCAGACACTGCACGCAAACCACGCAATACAGCAGTCGCCTTTTGCTCACGGAAAAAATTGACGAGCAAACCGTCAAAACCTACAAATTCAACATTGTTCAAATGGCTCAATGACTCTTTCGCCAATGCGACACGCTCTTCCAGACTAAATACCGGATTTTTATGATGACCGATAGCAATGGCTACCACAACTTCATCAAACATTCGCGCTGCGCGGGTTACCAAATCAATATGTCCATTGGTAATTGGATCAAAAGTCCCCGGATAAATCACACGAGTTTTAGACATCCATTTGTACTCTGTTTGTTATGTAGAATCTTATTTTAGCAAAAACTTGTTTTTTTGGTGAATAATCCTCATTAATTTAAAAAACTTCACCTTATTTCTAGTTGCGGTACAATAGCAGCACGTTTGGAAGTATCAGATTATGGCGAAAGCATCTATTGTAGTAAAAAAAAATAATGGCGGTACCATTGCACTGAATAAACGTGCCCGCCACGATTATTTTATTGAAGAGAAATTTGAAGCGGGGCTTTCATTAAAAGGCTGGGAAGTCAAATCAATGCGCGCTGGTCGCATGACCATTGTAGAAAGTTATATTACCTTTAAAAATGGTGAAGCGTTCTTGTTTGGTGCACAGGTTCAGCCCTTGTTAAGTGCTTCGACCCATGTGGTGCCTGAAGCAACCCGTACCCGCAAACTGTTGCTGAATCGCCGTGAAATTGAAAAGTTGATGGGTGCAATTAACCAGAAAGGTTATTCCTGCGTACCACTGGCGTGTTACTGGAAAGGTCCACATGCCAAGCTGGAAATTGCCTTGGTGAAAGGTAAGCAGCTCCATGACAAACGTGCCACCGAAAAAGACCGTGACTGGCAACGTGATAAAGCACGAATTTTCCATAAATAATGGATTAAAAATTGAATATAAAAAAACCTCCGCATTTGGAGGTTTTTTTATAACTTTAAGCTTTGCCGCCCAGTCTTGCCAGAGTCAGGGCAATATATTCCCCAAACCAGAGCCCGGTTTTTAAATCCCCTTCCGGTGGAGTTACTTCTACCGGCGCATTATCTGACTGGGTCATAAGCCCCAAGAAGCTCGACATCCGATTCAGATCCGTCACTGCACGACCTGTCGGCATCAATGGCAATCCACTCCATAGCATACCGTGCTGCATGGCAAACAGATTGATTTGCTGCAAGACCGCCAGCTTGTCGCCACTGAGTCCACCACCATTGGTAAAGGCTGCTGCCAGCTTACCCTGCCAGCTACGTGCCAGCCAGCGCTTGGAAGACTGTTCCATAAACAGCTTCATGGCAGAAGTCAGGCTACCCATATAAGTCGGACAGCCAAATACAATTGCATCGGCGGCGTCTAGTACATCCCAGTCTATATGTTCGACATTCATCATATGCACCTGAACACCAGTTTCTCGCGCACCATCGGCAATAAAATTTGCCACTTTAGCCGTGTGTCCATAAGGACTGTGATAAACAATCGCAACAGATTTGGAAGATAGGGACATAACGCTCAAAAGCCAAAAAATTCAGTTAAGTTTAACATTTTCATGCCATAAACACGAATGTCGCCATACGCCCTGTTTTTGGCTCACGGCGATAAGAGAAATATTCCTCTGGCTGGCGATAAGAGCACTGATCTCCACCCAGCACGGTATTTATGCCTTGTTGCTGCAAGATATAACGCGCAATCGCATACAGGTCGGCATAATATTTACCTGCCTGTTCACCGGCCTGAAATGCACTGTCCAGTTCAGGATATTTACTGCAAAAAGCCGCTTTTACTTCAGTGCCAATTTCAAAACACGGCTGGCTGATTGCTGCCCCAAGCCAGGCCCAGGTTGGCGGAGTCTGCATGGCGGCAATGGTATTTTCGACAATCCCACCCGCCAGACCACGCCAACCGGCATGCAAATTGGCAACTTCTGTGCCATCCGCATTGCCCAGTACCACAGGTAAACAGTCTGCAGTCATCATCATTAAGGCATGCGCCTTGCGCTGAGTCACCAGACCATCTCCGACCAGTGCGGTAAATGGCATCTGCTCATTAATAGTATGGCAAATGGTGCTATGTGTCTGGGTCATCCAGGTAATTTTATCTACGCCAAAGGCAGCGAAATCCTGCAATAAAGCCATGCGATGCTGTTGTACCCGTTGCGCATCATCCTGCACATGCAAGGCCAGATTAAAACCTGCAAGCTCAGGCTGTGCGGATGGCTGTACTTTCGCATGGTGAACGCGAGTCTGGCCGACATACACACCTTGTGGAAGTCCTGGTACAAATTGCATCTCGATTCCTTGCTTTGACGCGAGCTAAATAAAAAGATTAATAGGCTTTGTTTTCGGTACGCAGCACTTCAACCAGATTGGCAAAGTCTTCCGGCCACGGTGCTTCAAAGGTCATTTCTTCTTTGGTACGCGGATGGGTCAGACCGAGTTGTACAGCATGCAAAGCCTGACGCTTGAAGCCACGCAAAGTATCATCTAATAATTGCGATGCACCTGCAGGCATACGGACACGTGGCATATACACCTGATCGCCCACCAAGCCAAAGCCGATATAGCTAAAATGCACACGGATCTGATGGGTACGTCCAGTTTCCAGACGGGCTTGAACACGGGTAAAATGCTGGAAACGCTCTTTGACATTGTAATGCGTCACCGCGTCTTTACCACCTGGAAGTACGGTCATTTTCACACGATCCACCGGATGGCGTTTGATTGGTTCATCAATGGTACCGCCAGCAATAATATTGCCGTAAACCACCAAGTCATACAGGCGATATACTGATTTTTTCTCAAGCTGTTTGCTTAAGGCAAATTGTGCTTCCAGATTTTTGGCGACGACTAACAGACCGCTGGTGTCTTTATCGATACGATGTACCAGACCTGCACGCGCCAGTTCAGCCGATTTCGGATAGTGATGCAATAAAGCATTCACCAAGGTGCCAGAACTATTGCCAGCGCCCGGATGTACCACCATACCGACTGGTTTGTTGATGACCATAATGTCATCATCTTCATAGATGATGTCCAGTGGAATATCTTCCGGCAGACTGCGCGTTTGCGCTTCAAGCTCAACATTTAAAGTCAGGGTTTCAAAACCATCACTTTTAAATTTCGGCTTAACCGGTTGACCATTCACCAATAAATTGCCATCTTTAATCCATTGCTTTAATTTTTCTCGAGAAAAATCGCTCCAGACCATTGCGGCAATCTGGTCGATCCGTTGCCCGATATAAGTTTCATCCAGTTGAAATTGCAACGATAAACGTGTTGCAGTTGCTTCTGAAGTATGGTTATCTGCATCCTCAGAATCTTCAAGTAAATTGAAATCAGTATCAGGGATATTAGAATTGGAAGATTGTGCTTGACTCATTTGCTCATTCAGACAAAAGTGGTTTAATAGTGCAATTGTAGCTCATTGCCCGTATTAACAGAGGAATTTTTATGTCGCTACCACATTATAAAATGACAATGCTTGCTGTGACATTAGGCATTGCATCGGCAATGGTAGGCTGTAGCAGTAATCCAAAAAAAGAAGTCGTGGATAAAGGTCCGGAATCTAGCGAACAGGTTTATATTCAAAAAGCACAGAAAGCGCTAGATCGTAATCAATATACCGATGCAGCAAAACAGTTGGAAGCGCTGGAAACTTATTTCCCGACCAGTCAGTATGCCCCGCAAGCGCAACTGGAACTGTTGTATGTGAAATTCCAGCAAAAAGATTATGAAGGTGCGGTCGCACTGGCAGAGCGTTTTATCCGTCTGAACCCGCAACATCCAAATGTCGACTATGCCTACTATGTACGCGGTGTCGCCAATATGGAACAGAACTATAACGGCCTGCTGCGTTATACCTCGCTGAAACAGTCGCATCGTGATGTCAGCTACCTGAAAGTGGCTTACCAGAATTTTGTTGATTTCATTCGCCGCTATCCATCGAGTACTTATGCAGTCGATGCAGCACAGCGTATGCAATTTATCGGTCAGGAACTGGCTGAGCATGAAATGAACGCAGCGCGTTTTAACATCAAGCGTAAGGCTTATCTGGCAGCAGTTGAACGTGGCTTGTGGGTGATTGAACATTATCCTCAAACTCCGCAGATTCCAGAAGCACTGGCAACGGTTGCTTATGGCTATGCTCAGCTAGGTGATAAAGCGACTTCTCAGCAATATGTGGATGTATTAAAGCTGAATTATCCGAATCTGGTGAAATCAGATGGGACGGTGAATCTGCGTGCAGCGCGTAGTGAAGGCAGCTTCTTTAACCGCGCGACACTGGGTATTTTTGGTAAAGAAGCCAAGACTGTAACCGACACCGATGCACAGTCTGATGCGCCAGAAAATGAAAAGCGCAGCATCACCAATCGCATTTCATTTGGTTTGCTGGATCGTCCTAAAACGGCTGAATAAAGCTAAAGAAGGCCGGCAGCATCAGCAAATAAGACAGCGCTTTACAGGTGCATTTTCCTCAAGGGCAAGGTATCATACTTGCCCTTTTGCGTTGTCTTGCCCAGGCTTGAACAAAACGTGCAAAAGGTATACAAAGGAACTTGAAATATTCAATGTCCAACTAGACTATTTTCATTTTTTCAGTGATTTAGACCTTAGATTCCAGCACGAGAAGCTCAGCAGACCATGGCCATTCCTCAACATACGATTGATCAGATTCTCGATCGCACCGATATTGTCGATGTGATTGGTCAATTCGTAAAACTGAAAAAAACAGGCCGTACCTATTCAGGCTGCTGCCCTTTTCATCAGGAAAAATCACCGTCTTTCCACGTCTATCGTGACAAACAGTATTTTCACTGTTTTGGCTGTCAGGCCAACGGTAATGCCATCCGTTTTTTAATGGACATTGGCAGCCGTAATTTTGTCGAAGTGATGAAAGACCTGTCCAGCCAGACGGGCATCGAACTGCCTAAAGACAATACTGATTCCAATAAATTAAAATATAAACGTGAAGCAGCCAAACCCAAAATCGTGCCTGCTCAAACTGCACCACAAACTCAGCCGCAACAGAATAACGCTCCAACAGAAAATAATAATGCTGCATCTACGGCGAGTTTCGATCCATTTGCAGAGTTTCAGACAGTCGAACAGGATTTTTATGGTGACCCTTTTGCTTCTTTTGAACACCTACCGATGGCGGAAGTTCAGCAAGACGGTAACCTCTACGACCTGCTAGAAAATATCGCGCAGTTCTATGAGCGCCAACTCCCAAATAGCCCGAGTGCCCAGCAATACTTCAAGCAGCGTGGTCTGACTGCAGAGACCATTGCCTATTGGCGCTTAGGCTATGCGCCTGAAGACTGGCAACATCTGGAAAAAGCCTTTCCTCAGGATATTGAAGGCTTAAAACTTTTAGGTCTGATTCGTACCAGCGACAGTGGCCGTGATTTTGATCTGCTGCGTGAACGGGTGATTTTCCCGATCCGTGATACCAAGGGGCGTGTGGTCGGCTTTGGTGGTCGCGCACTCAATGACGAGATTAAACCTAAATATATCAACTCGCCAGATTCTGAGGTCTTCCATAAAAACCAGTTGCTGTATGGTCTGTATGAAGGGCGCAAGCAGAAAGCCCAAGAATGGCTGATGGTCGAAGGCTATATGGATGTAATTGCGCTCCAGCAATATGGCATTCATGGCGCAGTGGCGACTTTAGGCACAGCGAGTAATACCGACCACCTGAATATTCTGTTCAAGCAGAGTAACCGGCTGACCATTGCCTTTGATGGGGACGCTGCCGGTCAAAAAGCAGCGCGCCGTACCTTGGACATTGCCCTACCCCTGCTGAATGATGGCCGCGAGCTGAAGTTTTTTGTCTTGCCCGCTGACCATGACCCCGATTCATTGATCCGTCGTGAAGGCATAGAGAATTTCAGACGCTTGCTGGAACAGGCGCCATTGATGTCGGACTTCGTGTTTGCCCATCTGACCCAAAATCAGGACATCACCACACCTGAAGGCAAGAGTCAGGTTATGGGTGAACTAAAAAATCTGACCGAGTTACTGCCCAAACACGGTTCTTTCCGTTATCTGCTGCAGCAATTTTTCCGTGAAAAACTGGGCTTTAACCGTAAATGGCAACCTAAGGTCAATACGGATGCATCTTTAAGCTTTAGTACTAAAATTGATGCTGAAGAATATGTGATTGCGATCTTGATGAATCATCCTTATCTGTATATTCATTTTGAACCGCTGCGCGCGCTGGTGGCAGAAGATCAGCTGCTGTTTAAAATTCTGAACATTCTGAATGTGATTTTTGATGACTTGCCAGATGACCCAGAACTGTCGATCTATTATGTGCTCGGTGCCTGCGCAGCCCATCATCATGAACTGCAGCATATTTTACAGCATGCCAATGTCAGCGATTACACCTCATCGCCGGAACAGGCCGACAAACTCGCGGCTGATTTTTCCACCAAGCTGCAATATCAGTGCTTGAAAAATAAAATTAAATCGAAGAAATTTAGCAGTATTGCGGAAATGAAAAACCTGAAAATGCAAATTTATGAAATTGACCGAAAACGCTCCATGACATTGTTAGAAGAATAATCTCTGGATCATTTTTACGTTTAGATCATAGCCGATACACATTAATATCATTCGCAAGTTAAACAGAAAACTAATAAGCAATCGCTGTGTTTTTATAAATCGTCTATTTTAGCGCTTCGAGATACGACGCTTTTGAACCACGTCTTTTAACTCTTCTTGCATCATTTCAAAACAACTTGGATCTTCCGCTTTTGCTGCTTCGCGCAACAAAATTGAGGTTGGATGCAACAGTTTCTGCGTTAAACGATGCGCAAATTCAGCCATGACGGTTTCGGCTTTTTCACCTTTGGTCATGCGCTGGATTGCCAGTTCTAATTCTTCTTGGCGTAATTGCTCGCCATGATCACGATAGGCATGAATGGTGGCGCCTGCCTGATTCACCTTTTGCTGGGTCATCAGTTCAGTGGCCAGCTGATTCACCATCAGCTCGGCTTCAACCGCCGCCTGACGGCGCTGCGCCAGATTTTCTTCAATCACCGTTTGCAGATCATCGACGCCATATAGATAAACCCCATCTAGGCTTTCTACTTTGGCATCAATATCACGCGGAACGGCCAGATCCACCAGTAGCATCTGCTGGTAACGGCGTTTTTTCAGTGCAGCTTTTATATCCGGATAGTGAATGACTTGATGCAAACTACCGGTACAACTGGAAATCACATCGGCACGATGCAAGTTGGCAGCTAACTGGTCAAAGTCGATAATTTCGACCTCAACCCGATGTGCAATTTCCTGCGCCAGAATGTCTGCACGTTCGCGGGTACGGTTACAGATGATGATCTTGCCCACACCCATTTCTGCAAGATGCTTAGCCACCAGACTGTTCATCTCTCCAGCTGCCACCACCATAATGGTCAGCTTGTCCGGGTGACTAAACACTTGCAAGGCAAGTTGTGCTACCGCATAGCCCATCGAGACCGCATGACTACCGACAGCCGTTTCCGAACGCACACGTTTAGCGGCATAAAAAGCATATTCAAAAATGCGGTTCAGGTTTTGCGAAACGGTATGAGAGTCTTTGGCCAGAGAAAGTGCGGTTTTGACCTGCCCCAGAATTTGTGGTTCACCTAGCATCAGTGAATCCAGACCACTGGCAACACGCATCAGATGCGTCACCGCTTGAGCATTTTCATAACGATAGACATGATGTTGCAGTTGTTTGACATCCACCCCATTTTTCTGGGCGAGCCAGTTCAGCACCATGTCAGCATTGTCAGACATGGCGTAAACTTCGGTCCGGTTACATGTAGACACCACCACCATGTCGTTCAGTTGAGGGTGTTGGCTTTGCTCGGCAAGAATGGCACTTAACTTTTCAGGGTTAAACGCCACTTGTTCGCGCAGTTCTACAGAGGCAGTTTGATGGTTGACACCCAATGCAAAGAAAGACATATCAGGTCATCATTTCACTAAATTTATGCTATTGTGCAACATCGGTGTCATAAAAAGCATTACTTGGATCAATAAAAAATTGCGTCAAACAATTAGCCGTATCAACGGCCCTACAATTAAGCAATATTCTACCACATTCCTACTGGTGGGTAGCATGGCTTCGACTGCGCATCTTTATGCAGCGGAAGCAGTTTACCATGCAAATCAAAATTATGATGCGATAAAACAAAGTATGATGGCTGAGTTTGCCATCGCTGCACATGACATTCCGACTGCTTTGCACAACTATACGGTGCTGGCGATCAAGAGCAATTCCACTTCAGTCAAGCAGCGTGCACTGAATGTCGCGCTGGAACATGATGACCTACAGGCAGCACTAGATATCTCCACGCACTGGGTGGTACAAGAGCCACAAGACGTCCCTGCTTTATTTTATTTATCACATATTGCCCTTAAAGCGCATGAATATGAGCTGGCTGCTGAGACCTTAGAAAAAATCCTGCAAATTGATGACAGTGCCGATCTGGAAGAAATTCTCGCCGGAATTTCACCGGAAGGCACAGAGGATCGTACTTATCTGATTCAGGCCTTAAGCACCACTAAAGCCAAGGACAATCCATCTATTCTGGTGCTGGTAGCCGGTCTGGAAGCACAAAATGGTCAGCTCGAACAGGCTCTAAATACAGTTAACCGCGCCTTAAAAAAACGTCCGAATGCGACCGGCTATATTTTGATGAAAGCCAATCTGCTCAATGCACTCGGCGATACTCAGGCGACACTGCAATGGTATGAAAAATCCAGCCGTAAACACCGCAATAATCTGGATGTACGTCTGGCGGAAGTCAAATATCTGGTCAAGCTGAACGAAGCGACTTTGGCGCTGAAAAAACTGCAAGACATTCTAAAAAAATGGCCGACTGCCGAAGAAGCCCTGTTTATTGCCGGACTGACCAGTATTGACTTAGAAGAATACGAGAAGGCCGAAAAATATCTGGTTGAACTGCGTTATTCTGCACAATATCAGAACGAAGCCTATTATTATCTGGCGGTCAATGCAGAACGCAAACAGCACTATGAAACAGCCAAAGCCTATTATCGTCTGGTCGATGGCAGTCTGTACACAGTCTCGCGCCGTAACATGATTTCGATTTTTGCCCAGCAGGATAAACTGCATGATGCACTGCGTTTCCTGACTCAGGAACGGGTCAATTATCCACAACATGCCAGCTTCCTCTATCTAGCCCAAGCGGATATTTTGACGCGCATGCAGAATAAAAAAGCCGCGATCCGCCTGCTGGAAGAAGCCAGCAAAAACCTGCCCGATGACCCTGAACTGGTTTATTCGCAAGTCCTGTTGCTGGATCCCCATCAGGATCGCGTCAAGCTGGATGAACTACTCAGCACTTTACTTAAAATTGAACCGAACAGTCCGACCTATCTGAATGCCTATGCCTATACCCTGGCGATGCAAAACCGTCGCCTCGAAGAAGCACGCCGCTATGTCGAACAGGCACTAGAATATGCACCAGAACAGGCATCGATTCTGGATACCTATGGTTATATCTGTTATTTACAGAATGACTTCACCACAGCTGCGGATGTGTTATACAAAGCCTATCAATTGAATCCGAATGTGAAGATTGGGGTACGTTATGCCCGTTCCTTGTACATGAAAGGTGATCTACAACACTTCCACCAAGTGTTACAACAATTACAACAAAACCATCCAAATGACCCAGAATTGAAACAACTTAATTCGCTATTGTTAGCACCACAAACCAAAACGAGTTAATTAATTTATGCGCAATTTGAGCCAATTGGGCTGCTGTGCCTTTGCAGCCACTGCTTTATTTTTAACTGGCTGTCAGCAGATGATCAAGCCTCAAGCGCCTGCCACCCCGTCTGTACAGGCAGAGAATCAATTTCAGCTGCAAGGTAAAATTGGCGTTCGTACCCCTCAACAGACTGGCAGCGCATTCTTTACCTGGGTACAACAGCAGGAAGAATTCGATATTGAGCTCAGCGGTATCTTAGGCGTCGGTAAAACCCAGATTTCTGGCACACCGGGACAAGTGACCTTAAACAGCGCAAAAACCGGTGTGATTCAGGCAGCCAGTGCCGAAGAATTACTGCAACGTGCAACCGGCTGGCAAGCGCCGATCAGTTATTTAGTCGATTGGGTACAAGCCCGCCCTGCTACCACGACTGCCAAATTACAAAAAGACGATACACAGCGAATTAACCAGATTATCGAACAGGGCTGGACGGTCGATCTCAATTATAATGCGCAGGCCAAAATGCCAAACCGTTTGATTTTAAAGCAGTCACTTGGAAATGGTGCAGAAAACCGTATTACAATGATCATTGAAAACCGTTAATTGACCTGATTCCAGCCCATGATGATTCGTGTTCCCTCGCCTGCTAAACTGAATTTGTTTTTACATATCACCGGTCGCCGTGAAAATGGTTATCATGAGCTGCAAAGTATTTTTCAGCTGATTGACCTGTATGACTGGCTGGAGTTTGAACCAAGCGCCGATGATGCGATTCAGATTGAAGGTCTGGCCTCCGTCGATCTGCAACAGAATCTAATCTATCGGGCGATACAGTTGTTGAAGCCTTATGCCCAAACGCCGTGCGGACTAAAAATTCGTCTGGAAAAAAATATCCCGATGGGTGCAGGTCTTGGCGGTGGGTCTTCCAATGCAGCGACGACCCTGATTGTGATAAACCAGCTCTGGCAGTGCGATTTAAATATTGAGCAACTGGCAGAGCTTGGGGTCAAGCTGGGCGCAGATGTTCCGATATTTGTGCATGGTAAAAATGCCTGGGCCGAAGGTATTGGCGAACACTTAACATTCATAGACTTAGATCAAAAAAAATTCATTGTGTTAAAACCTGATTGTTTTATCAGCACTCAACTGCTTTTTTCGCAAAAAGCATTGACAAGAGACACGAAGAGCACTAAATTTTGCGCCTATCAGGAAACGCCATCTGATTTTAGAAATAACTTTGAGCCACTGGCAAGAAGCTTATATCTCGAAGTCGATGAAGCAATGCAATATCTCGACCAGTTCGGAAAAGCAAAGCTTACAGGTACAGGTGCTTGTGTGTTTATTGAAGTCACTGAAAATCTGAATATCGAAGATATTCTTGCAAATGCACCATGTAAAGCTTACCTGGTCAACAGTTTACAAGAATCACCTTTAGTTCAGTTTAAAGTGTAGATAGGGGTATCGCCAAGTGGTAAGGCACCGGGTTTTGATCTCGGCATCCGTTGGTTCGAATCCAGCTACCCCTGCCATCTATTCCCATATATCCCAACCGCCAAGGGTGCTTCATGCCCAATCTTGTCGTTTTTAGTGGATCTGCGCATCCACAATTCGCTCAAAAAGTCGTAAGTCACTTACATATTCCTCTAGGCGCTGCCTCTGTAGGTCAGTTCTCTGACGGTGAAATTGCTGTCGAGATTACTGAAAACGTTCGTGGTAAAGACGTATTTATCGTACAACCTACTTGTGCCCCAACTAACGATAACCTGATGGAAATCTTAGTAATGGCTGATGCTTTGCGTCGTGCAAGTGCAGGTCGTATTACTGCCGTGATTCCTTATTTTGGTTATGCTCGTCAAGACCGTCGTCCACGTTCAGCACGTGTTCCAATTACTGCAAAAGTTGTAGCAGACATGCTCACTACTGTAGGCGTTGACCGTGTTGTGATGATCGACTTGCACGCTGACCAGATCCAAGGCTTCTTCGATATCCCTGTAGACAACATCTACGGTACACCAGCGCTACTTGCTGACTTGCGTCAACAATCGCATCACAACCTGATGGTGGTTTCACCTGACGTCGGTGGTGTCGTTCGTGCACGTGCTGTTGCGAAACAAATGGGCGATATCGATCTTGCAATCATCGATAAGCGTCGTCAAAAAGCGAATGAATCACAAGTGATGCATTTGATTGGCGATGTAAAAGATCGTGATTGTGTCATCGTCGATGACATGGTAGATACTGCTGGTACGCTTTGCAAAGCTGCCGATGCATTGAAAACTTTCGGTGCTCGCAAGGTTGTTGCGTATGCAACGCATCCAGTACTTTCTGGTAAAGCGATTGAAAACTTAAAGAATTCTGTGATTGATGAACTGGTTGTGACTGATACCATTCCTCTTTCTGATGAAGCTTTAGCACTGGGCAAGATTCGCCAGGTTTCAGTAGCCAGCATGGTTGCCGAAACGATTCGTCGTATTAACAACGAAGAATCTATTAGCGCAATGTTCGATTCTTATCTATAATAGAGCGCTGAATTTTCAAAGCCCTGCCATTTGGTAGGGCTTTTACTCACCAGACTGGTCGCAAGTCTGGTTCATTTAACTTAAATAGGATGTCTATCATGGCAAACTTCGTATTAAACGCAGCAGCACGTGAAGAAGCAGTTCAAGGGAAAGGTGCGAGCCGCCGCCTTCGTCTTCAAGCTAAAGTTCCTGCAATCATCTACGGTGGTGAAGCTGCTCCTGTAGCAATTACTGTTGAGCTTCGTCAGCTTGTTAAATTCTTAGAAAACAATTCATTCTTTGAAGAAGTTATCGAAATTGATGTAGACGGTAAAGTTGAAAGCGTGAAAATCCAAGCGTTACAACGTCACCCAGCTAAAAACACACCAATGCACGCTGACTTCAAACGCGCATAAGTGTTAATGGTGTAATTAGTGTCAAATATTTCACTGATTGTTGGTTTGGGTAACCCAGGTTCTGAGTATGCCCAAACCCGCCATAATGCAGGCTTCTGGTTCGTAGAACGCCTTGCAGACCAATATGGCATTACCCTCAAAAAAGACCCAAAATTCAATGGATTTAGCGGTCGTGGCAATATCGAAGGTCAAGACGTCCGTCTTCTTCTACCGACAACCTTTATGAACCTTTCCGGTAAAAGTGTTGTTCCTTTCGCCAAATTTTACAATATCGCACCTGAATCGATCCTGATTGCCCATGATGAACTGGACATGAATCCTGGTGTCATTCGCCTGAAAACTGGCGGTGGTCACGGTGGTCATAATGGTCTACGCGATATCGTTCCGCATATTGGTTCAAACTTCCATCGCCTGCGTATTGGAATTGGTCATCCTGGTGCCAAAGACCGTGTTTCCGGTCATGTGCTCAGTAAAGCACCTAGCAGCGAACAGAACTTAATGGATGATGCGATTTCCCATGCTCTCGCCCGCACAAAAATGCTGGTGAACGGTGAAGTACAGCAAGCCATGAATCAAATCAACGCATATAAGCCGAACTAAACATTCAAAAATTGCTGGACAATTCCGCTTGCCAGAAAGTTTATTTAAGCGCAAAATGCGTTTGCTCGATTGTTCACCATACAGCAAGCAAGATTGATTTAACCAAATGATCAAACTCTTAGGTCAACTCAGGGGACGCTAGCCATGCTATCTCGTTTATTAAAATGCAAAATTCACCGCGCTCACGTTACACATGCAGAACTACACTATGAAGGTTCATGTGCAATTGATGGCGTTTTGATGGATTTGGCTGGCATTCGTGAATACGAAGAAATTCATGTGTGGAACGTGACCAATGGTAAACGTTTTGCAACTTATGCAATTCGTGGCGAAGACAATTCAGGCATCATTTCAGTCAATGGTGGCGCTGCGCATCAAGCCGATGTAGGCGATATCGTGATTATTGCAACCTTTGGCGATTTCACTGAAGCTGAAGCGAATGCCCATCAGCCTCGCTTGGTTTATGCTAACCCAAATAATACAGTCAGCCACACCGCCAACTGTATTCCGGTACAAGTCGCATAATCTGATCAGACCAGATACCCAAAAGCTCGCACATTGCGGGCTTTTTTATTGAAAAATACTTCTAAAAATAGATCTTAATTAACCGCCTTGTACCCAGTCTTTTTGGCTTTCGCAATTTAAAGCTCGCAGATTATGATCCACCAGATTCGCCAATAAAGCCTGTCCATTATCTTTAACTTTAATCTCGGCATATTTTGCGTTGCGATAGCACGGCTCCAATCCTTCTGCAAACAGAAAGCTACTCGCTGCCGGATATAAATTGGCTAATCGATTGGAAGGATTTTTTAGAAGCAAACGCGCGGAAGTTCCCTGATGAGTTTTTAAAAGATTTTCATCCATGCTAGTTTGAATCACACGATGTTGATCATCTAGCTGTACATAGCTTAGAAGATGTGTCTGATCCTGAATATGCTTTTCTAAGGCTGCAATTTTCTTATCCGCTAAACTACCCTCTTCTCCACGATCCGCTTCAGCATCACCCTCGAAATGCAGCTCATAATTCAGTACCATATAATCGCCTTGCAAGATTGAGCGCGGATCGAACGGAGCAAGCTCGACGAAAATGGACTGGCTGTTCACTAAATGATGTTCATGTTTCAGGATCAATCCCACAAAGAGCAGAATACTGAATCCGGCCAGAATCAGAGGAAGAAACTTTTTCATGCAGTTTCCTCCTGACCAGGTCTAATCCTTACCTGCTTTAAGCCATAGACCATGCACCAAACCATAAGACCTGAGATGAAAATCGTTAGGCTCTTTACCAGGAAACTCAGCCCCAGATTGTAATACAGCATCCATAACCAGAAGATCAGCAATAAAATCGACAGAGCTTGCATCAGTCGTTGCTGATAGACTACAGCCCAGGCCATGAGCAGCATAATGATAAAAATTTCAAAATAGCCCAGCAGGATCAGTAATAAACCCAGAACCGGAATTAACCAGAGCCATTTTTCAGAAAATTGTTGCCAGTTTTGCCAAATAAAACTGAACAACAATAAGCTCGGAAGAATATAAAATAACAGGACTTGGTCAAAGCTGATCTGTCCAATGCTGTGCCAGTGCTCTAATCCGGTCACCGCCTGAACCACCGCTGAACCTGTCAGCATGGCAATCATCCAGAGAAAGATACTTTTCTGATAATGCGAAGATTGCCAATAACGCGCTGTTAGGAATATTCCGATGAAAATGACATAGTTCAAGCTGAGTATGATACTGATCACCATGTCATCATGTTTAAAAGAATTCTCTAAGACCAGAACCACGATTGCTAATGCATGCGTCATCAGCAGCTGTAGGGTCAAAATAGACCAGTGCATCCGTTTGATGGTAGTAAGCCCCAGCATTAATAATTGCAGCAGCCAGACTACAACCATACTGTCGGTCAGCAGTTCTGTATGAATTAAAACTGCTGCCTGACCACAGATCCACAAGCAATAGGCAAACTGGTGCATAAAAACTGAAGCCTGCTGACCCAGCAGTTTCCAGGCGATGCCTATAAAAATGATCCCCATTAAAATCGAAAATGCTTCCCAGTAAGTCAGTAACAGGACTGCAAGAATAATCCCCGAAATCCAGGCACCGAGTGCCAGAGGAATCACAGAAAATTTGGTTTGTGGAAAAATTCTATTTAAAGCAAAACTAATTAAGGCAAACCAGCCAAAAATCAGCACAGCTAGCACAAATAGTCCAGTAGCTGAATTGGTCAGTTGATTTTCAACCAGTTCAAATACCCATAAGCTCACACTGGCAGCCAAACCTGCAATGAGAAGAATGGCTTCTAGCGCCTGATGTTTCCTATAAAAATAAAATGCGGCACCTGTCGGTAAAACAATTGAAGAAGCTAAATAGATCAGCTTAGAGTGATGAATAAACTGCATCATGCTGCTGATCGAAATCACGATCACAAATGCGATAAACAGAAAACGTAGCAGCGCGTAATAGCGCATGGCATACGCAAAGCTAAGTGCTGTCAGCAAATTTAGACCGAGCAAATACAACCCTTCTGCTCTTCCCATCCAGAAGCTCTGTTTAAAATACAGATACAACGTCAGCTGGCTCACTACGCAAAGCATGACAAAAATGCCAATATTGGAGCGATAGAGCCATGGTAAGAGCAAGGCTGACCAGAGCAAAAATAACAGATAACTATCTGCGCCAGTTTGATAAATCTGCCCAATCATTGCCAGACTTAAACCCAGCATGAGACCAGATACTGTATCCAGACTCTGTCTCACCCATTCCTGCTGGTCGAAGTAAATACTTGCTGTTGCACTACAGAGTAAAATCAGCATCGGGATTGCCAGCTGAACCGGATCCGGCAGCATCCACCAGTTCGCTGCCATTAAATACAGCAAACTGACCGTGATGAGTGCCAAGCCCAAGATTTTTAAATAACGTAGTACTTCTACATTGCAGAACAGCAAGGGCGAAAATTGATTATTTCGGATCAGCTCAGTTTTATGCATTGTTAGAATGATTGAAGGATTTCTAATCTTCCTCACACCATAGCATGTTTCCAGTATTTTGCTAAAAACCTGGGTAATTCAGATTATCTGTTTTGTTTATCTAAAATTCTGCAAATTACTTTCCATTTCAACCATCCCATCTTTTTAAAATCAGGACTATAATGTTCTTACATCGCTTCAGGGCGGGGTGTGATTCCCCACCGGTGGTAATTTCAGCTTTTTATAATTAGGCTTGAATTAGCCCACGAGCGGTCAATTTCGATTGATCTGCAGATCTGGTGCAAATCCAGAGCCGACGGTATAGTCCGGATGAAAGAAGACGAAAGCAGCACCAAGGCTGTATGCCGTGCATACACCTGTTTTTGCTATAAGCCTATTTTCACTCAGTCCTGAAATGTTCCATCATATTTTTAGTTTAGGTGAGCATTTCAATGTCAAGTTTGATTCAACCCGAAATTTTCTTTTCTGCTTTAGCCCCTGCTGAACAACGTATCCTTCAGGCACTCGAAGATCTCCGCCAAGGCAAACCTGTCTTGGTCATGGATGATTTTGACCGTGAAAATGAAGCCGATCTGATTGTGGCAGCTGAAACTTTAACTATAGAAACCATGGCGCGTATGATTCGTGATGGTTCCGGCATCGTTTGCTTATGTCTGACTGATGAGCTGGCAAACCATTTAGAGTTACCACCAATGGTACAAGATAACTCTAGCCAGTTTAAAACTGCCTTTACTGTAAGTATTGAAGCAGTAGAGGGTGTAACAACCAGTGTTTCTGCCAAAGACCGCACGACTACAATTAAAACAGCGATTAAAGACGGCGCAGTTGCCAGTGATCTGAATCGTCCTGGTCATGTATTCCCATTACGCGCCCGTGAAGGTGGTGTCTTAACCCGGCGTGGTCATACTGAAGGTACTATTGACCTTGCGCGTCTGGCTGGTTTAAAACCTGCCGGCGTGTTGTGTGAACTGACTAATCCGGATGGCAGCATGGCTTCTGGTATTCAAGTTCTCTCGTATGCACAGACGCATCAACTGAGCCTAATTACCATTGATGAACTGGTACAGTACCGCCAGCAACACAATATATAAGTCTATTTAAAAAGAAAATCCCGGCATTTGGTCCGGGATTTTTTGTGTCGTATATATTGATTGAATTAACTGAAGATGGAATAAATCCCATACAGTGCAACCATTAACAAGATCAAGCCACATAGCCCAAGTAAATGCGGATAAAGCTGAGACCGAGATAATCGCTGAAAACCCAGATACACCAGTGACAGGGTGAGAAAATCCAGAACAATCCAGCTAATTGTCAGAATCACCAAGCTTAAATCGAGGTTTGGGCTAATGCCTATAAATTGCGGAAAAAAGGCGGCAAAGAAAATAATATCCTTGGGATTAGAAATACCTACCAGAAAACCGGTACGAAAGCCACCCTGTACGGGCTGCAGGTTTTGTGGTCCAGTTGATCCCTGCCCTTGCCAGACTTCCCTGAAAATCTGAATTCCCAGCCAGGCAATATACAAACAGCCAAGTAGCTTAATGCCATTCAGCCAATTTTCGTTAACAACCAGAAGACCTTTTAGACTGAGAATGGATAAACCAATCAGAACCAGTGAGGCAAAGTTAGTCCCGAAAATAGTCTGCAAGGCATGCTTATAGCCGCCTTTGAGCCCAGCACTAGCGACCAGTAACATTACTGGTCCGGGCGTCGCGATCATGATTACTACGGCCAGACAATACAGCAGATATTCGGTAATATTCACCCCATTCCTCCTTGTCTAATATAGTCAGCATAAAAAAAGAGGACCTACTCGTCCTCTTCTTCCATCTGAATCAGATGCTGACTGATGCCATCTGCCCGCAGAAAAGCCAGATCATAGCTAGCGGTGGCCAAGGCCAAGATCCGGCGCTCAAACTCATCCCAGAGTGGGCGCACCTGCTTATAATGAATACCCAAACCACTATCGTCGGTAAAATGCCGATTTTTCTCACACAGCTTTAAAGCATGATACAGCTTGCGCCCTTTGGAAGCATCATCACGCAAGCGCACCCGTTTCGACAGTATAAAGGCCTGTACCTTGACAAGATCGGCATGCGGTAACAGCGGCAACAGAATCTGATCCAGCTGTGCATCCAGACGCTGCCACACAGCTCGATGCTGCTCAGCACTATACGTATTCCAGTGAATCACTTCATGATTAAAACGGCGGCAACCACGACATACCGCATCACCAAATACGGTCGAGCAACGCCCTGCACATGGGGTTAAAGACGCAATACGACGATCTGAACTCAAAACACACTCCAAAGATACTGCAACTTTCAGTATCTGCATCACTGCACAAAATCCTGGGTCGGGCATGACTATACACGCTCTCCCCCATGAATTGAAGCCTGTTAAAAGACTTGCGTTTTACTCGCTTATTCACTCGAATCAAGCTAAAATATGCGCCTTTCAAATTATCATGCTACGTTGGAGTATTCCATGAACGCTACTGTAGAACAGCTTGCACCTGTAGAACAGCAAGCGACGACTGGTTGGGTTGTTGCCGCACTTTATCAATTCAAAGAAGTTCAAGATCCTGCCGATCTTCAGCAACGTCTTTTGGACCTGGTAAAATCCATCAACCTTTGCGGTACTCTAATTGTGGCAGGTGAAGGCATTAACGGTACGGTTGCAGGCGACCGTGCATCGATTGATCAAATTCACCAGTTCCTTCTGAATGAAGGTTTTAACGAAATGGAATACAAAGAATCTGACAGTTCTGAAAAGCCATTCCGTAAGATGAAAATTAAATTAAAAAAAGAAATCGTGACTTTAGGCGTGGAAGTAAAACCGCGTGATTTAGTCGGTCACTATCTTGATCCAAAAGAATGGAACGAACTGATTGCACGTGATGACGTGATTCTGGTCGATACACGTAACGATTACGAATACAAAGCCGGCACTTTCAAAGGCGCAATTGACCCGAAAACTGAAAGCTTCCGCGAATTCCCTGAATATGTGAAAAATAATCTGGAACAGCACAAAGACAAGAAGATTGCGATGTTCTGTACAGGTGGTATTCGTTGTGAAAAATCAACCTCTTTACTTCTTCAAGAAGGCTTCACTGAAGTTTATCACCTGAAAGGCGGTATTTTGAAATACCTGGAAGAAACCCCGGCTGAAGAAAGCATGTGGGAAGGTGAATGCTTCGTGTTTGATGGTCGTACTGCCGTAACGCACGGTGTTGAAGAAGGCCAAAATACCAAGTGTCATGCGTGTGGCTGGCCTTTACTTCCAGAAGAAGTTGCCCTCCCAAGTTATGAACATGGTGTCTCTTGTGTGTACTGTATTGACAAAACCTCGGAGAAACAAAAAGAAGGTTTCCGTATGCGTCAATCACAAATTTTAGCAGCAAAACGCAAACGCCTCTAATTTGGCCTTTTGTAATGAAATATATAAAAACCCTCTTCGGAGGGTTTTTTGTTTACATAAAAATCACAACAGTAATAAAACTCTTACCAATTCCTTACCAAGAACCTCATTTTTTTCCAAACAAGATTGTTAGTCTAATGATACGGTGATTTACAAGCTAAGTCTTTCATTATTAACTGAAATTTTTACTTGAAAAGGAATATAAAATGGCAGGCTCACTTGCTCGAGATTCAGACAATCTGGTTCAATTTCAACCAAAAGAAAATATAAAGCTGCAACGACTTCATCAAATTTCTGAAGAGCTTGAACAGCAGTCACATCTGTTCGTAGTTATCTTGGGAACCATTATTGGCGCAATCTTGGCGCTGTTCATTGGTTACCATATCAATACCAGCATCATGCATTTTATCCTGCTGAGTATTTTGCCGATCTGTTTGGCCTATTTCTTACGTAAAGTTTATATTTATACCCTGACACATAGCTGATTCTGTCTGATCATTTATATTCCAAGACTTTACCGCACAAAAAATACTGCTTAGGATACAGGCAGTATTTTTTATTTTGCCAATCATATGAATCTGACCGAATGGATTATTTCCGTCATGGAGCAACTGGGCTACTGGGGCATTGCCCTGCTTATGTTCCTAGACAATGTCTTCCCGCCAATTCCTTCCGAAATTATTATGCCTTCCGCGGGCTATTCAGCCTCTCAGGGCGAGTTAATACTCGTCGGGGTAATCATGTCCGGCTGTATCGGCTCTCTACTAGCAGCCGCCTTGCTATACTGGATTGGCTATAAATTTAACCATGATTCTATTTTTAAATTTGTCGATCGTTATGGCAAATATTTATTTATTAAATCAGAGGATGTGAAAAAATCACTCAGTTGGTTTGAGCATTATGGTCACCGGATTGTGTTTTTTGGCCGCATGATTCCTGCCGTCCGCTCGCTGATCAGCATTCCTGCCGGCATGAGTCATATGCCCTTCTGGAAATTTATGTTCTATAGCGCACTTGGAACCATCATCTGGACTACATTTTTGGCCTGTGTCGGATTTTATTTTGGCGAAAACCAGCAGTTGATGCAGCAAATTTTCAGTAAAGTCAGTTATGTGATTATTGCCATTGTTGCGGTAATTATTATCTGGATTTTCTACCGTAGACAGCAGCGTAAAAATCGTCCATCCTGAGGAAGATCCCTTAAGGAGATTAAAACGATGTCGCATTATCTTAAATATTTTGCCACCGTTTATCTGACCCTGGTTCTATTGGTAGGCATATTCATCTATGTATTCAATCTGGGCGCCATTCTGCTGATTCCTGCCCTGATTGCTTCTGCCTTTCTCAGTGCCCGATACTTTGTTAAGAGAGAACTTCGTTTGCCGACTCAGCAAGAGAAAAGCAAACTGGTCTGGGGCTCCACTATTATTGCCATGACATTCGGGTTTATCTTTTTAGTTGTGGTCATCTGGATGAACCCGCAGACAGATGAGATTTATAGAACCATCACCTATACAGGAAGAGGAACAAATTCATTCCTGGTGGCTGCAAGCATTGCCTTACATGCCTTGCTGTTTCATATCGCCTACAATGCTTATGCACGCTATAGTCTGGCGAAGCGTACAGGCTTGAAAGAAAATAGGGTCGAGTAGATCTCAAAGATGCAAAAAGGCCAAAGCTAAAAAAAGCACCCTGCGGTGCTTTTTTTATGAATTATTCTGGAGTGTGATACATCAGATACAATTCATTTAAGTTTTCTGGAATTTCTTCTGCAAGTTCATCCATTAACTGACCATTGCGACGGAAAGTTTCCATTTGTGGATCTTCATCATCAATGCCACTAAAGACCATGATTGGCAGAGTTAAATCCACCAGTTGCTCTTCAAATTCTTCAGTAAACCAAGCGTCTTCGTTCAGGAACATGGCATCTACAAAGCCCACACTCCAGTCACCCAGGCTTGATTCAGTGTCTGCTTCTTCAATTTCAAACGGGAATGTAATCCCTTCTTCATTGGCTAAGCTTTGACGAATAGACTCTAACCATGCTTGCACCTGAGTGATGATTTCTGCAGGCACTTTCTTTTGATTACTATCAAAAAGTTCGTCTAACCATTTGTCGAATTTTGGGCCTACTGCAATAGCACATAAGAAACCATGGGTTGCCGCGAAATCTAGACCATGTTCATTTTGGTCACCATCTAGATATTCACTCAACAGGTCTAAATCTAAAGCACTCATCTAACATCCAAACTTAGAAAACCGAAAGGTTTAGCATAGCATTTATTCAGACTATGCTAAATCCGAATTCGTTAATCTTCGTCATCAAAATCGTCGTCATCGTCGAAGTCATAGTCAAAATCTTTGAGTTCGCGCTCTAAACGACGTTGGGTCAGTAGATCATCGATCAGACGACGTTTTTCCAACGACTCTTTAGCACTGAGCTTGCTAGAAGCCTCATCGAAATTAACATCATCTTCACCGAAGTTATCATCTAGTTCAAAATCTGTAGAAGACACTAAAACTTCCTCATGAGTGAAAAATGTAAAAGGATTTAAGCGCTATTTATCGTGCCTAAAATAACAAGTCAAGTTTTATTTGGATTTTCGTATTTTTAATTTGTAATTAGGGGTTTTTTCTGTCTCAATTGTGTGCCATGATATAATCCACCCTGCGTCCTTATGTTTTTTGATTCTCCTTTTTTGAGTCATAAACATACACGCATGGGATGAACTTGAAAACAACAAATTCACCCCCATCTTAAATTACTGAATTTCATTTTAAATATTTTATCAGACAGCTTTCAGGCTGAGTTCTCTGATGAAATATATAGGCTATTCACTAAATTTAACGAGCTTAAATCGTGCAGCATTGTACGGTTTTTTACTGCCACAGATTCAACGAAGAGTAAGCAAAAGATGAGCGATATGACTTCCCCTACTTCTCAAGTAGCGGCTCTGATTAGCCGAGGCAAAGAACAAGGTTATTTAACCTTCGCTGAGGTTAACGATCATCTGCCGGACTCCATCACAGAAAGCGAGCAGATTGAAGACATCATTCAGATGCTGAATGACGTTGGTATTCCGGTACATGATCGCGCGCCTGAATCTGATGATACGATGTTCGAAGATACTGCAGAAGCGGCGGATGAAGTTGCAGAAGAAGAAGCTGCAGCCGTACTTGCCTCGGTAGAAAACGAGCCAGGTCGTACCACTGACCCTGTACGTATGTATATGCGTGAGATGGGTACAGTAGAACTTCTGACTCGTGAAGGCGAAATCAGCATCGCAAAACGCATCGAAGAAGGTATTCGTGATGTTTTGCACTCGATTGCTTACTGGCCGAATGCGGTAGAAGTGGTACTGCAAGAATACAAAGATTATGAAGCGGGTGAACGCCGTCTTGCTGACCTTTTATCAGGTTATTTAGATCCTGAATCAGATGAAGAAATTCCTGAAGTTCTAGAAGAAGAAGCGGTTCTTGCTGAAGATGAGACTGACTCGAAAAAATCGACCAAAGATGTAAAACTGGACGATGATGAAGAGGAAGAAGAAGCAGATTCTGATGATGAATCAGAAGCAGATTCTGGTCCAGATCCTGAAATTGCTAAAGCGCGTTTTACTGAACTGGAAAATGCGTGGCTGAATACCAAAGCAACTATTGAAAAACATGGTCGTGACAGCAAACAGGCTGAAGAAGCTCTGCAGGCACTTGCAACTGTATTCATGATGTTCAAATTTACCCCGCGTCTATTTGATATCATTTCTGAAATGATTCGTGGTACCCATGATCAAATTCGTGGTGCAGAACGTGAAGTGATGCGTTATGCAGTACGTCGTGGCCGTATGGATCGCACCCAGTTCCGTACCAGCTTCCCGGGCCAAGAATCGAATCCAGCCTGGTTAGATGAGCAGATCGCAAAAACACCTGCAGACCAGAAAGCTTATCTGGAAAAAGTACGTCCAGACGTATTGGCCTTCCAGCAAAAAATTGCCGATATCGAGAAAGAGCTTGGCCTTGATGTAAAAGGCATTAAAGACATTGCCAAACGTATGGCCGTCGGTGAAGCCAAAGCACGTCGTGCCAAGAAAGAAATGGTTGAAGCGAACTTGCGTCTGGTAATTTCGATTGCGAAGAAATATACCAACCGTGGCTTGCAATTCCTGGATCTGATTCAGGAAGGTAACATCGGTCTGATGAAAGCCGTAGACAAGTTTGAATACCGTCGTGGTTATAAATTCTCGACTTATGCGACCTGGTGGATTCGTCAGGCGATTACCCGTTCGATCGCGGATCAGGCACGTACCATTCGTATTCCGGTACACATGATTGAAACGATCAACAAGATCAACCGTGTATCTCGTCAGCTTCTACAGGAAATGGGTCGTGAACCGACTCCTGAAGAACTGGGCGAACGTCTGGAAATGGACGAAGTTAAAGTACGTAAAGTACTGAAAATCGCCAAAGAACCAATTTCGATGGAAACACCGATCGGTGATGATGAAGATTCACATCTGGGTGACTTCATTGAAGACAGCAACATCACTTCACCAATTGATGCGGCAACGTCTGAAGGCCTGAAAGAAGCGACACGTGAAGTTCTGGAAAACCTGACTGAACGTGAAGCCAAAGTCCTAAAAATGCGTTTTGGTATCGACATGCCGACTGACCATACTTTGGAAGAGGTGGGCAAACAGTTTGACGTAACACGTGAACGTATTCGTCAGATTGAAGCGAAAGCGCTGCGTAAACTTCGCCATCCATCGCGTTCAGAACACTTACGTTCATTCCTTGAGAATGATTAAGATTTGATGCTTATTCTGGAGACTTGAAATTTGATCATCAGTCTCCATTTAAGTAGCCAAGACAAACCCAAACGCCTGCATGATTGCAGGCGTTTCAAATCAGGGGGACTACCATGTTAGACCGTACACCATCTCGTGAACTTCAAGAACATCTTTGGGTTTTCCCTATGGATTATCCGATTAAACTGATTGGCCTTGCGGGCGATGAATTGCGTCATGCTGTCATCGACATTTTTCTGAAACATTTTCCAGATTTTGAAGGTGATAGCGTCAGTATTACGCCATCACGTACTGGAAAATACCATTCCATTACCGCACAACTGCGCTTTTTGGAACTGGAACAGGTTCATGCAGTATATGCAGATTTGGCCGCTTGCCCGCTAATTAAAACAGCACTGTAATCGAAAATACAAAAGACACGCTTCCGGGCGTGTTTTTTTTATGCCTATACAGCGCTAAGATACCCATGAAATATTGCTGATCTCACCCCTATTTCATGCCGAAATCATTATAATTATGACCAGTTTTTTATAATTACCAAGGACACTTCCTGTGACTGATGTGCTGCAAAAGCCCGAGCTGATCATTCGTCAATATCACGACCTCACACCTTATGAAGATCGTTTTCTGGAAATGAAAACATTTACGGAAACCCGTGATGAACATAGCCCGGATCAATTGTGGATTTTGCAACATCAGGATGTACTGACTCAAGGTCAGGCAGGCAAACCGGAACATATTTTAATACCAAGCAATATTCCGGTGATTCAGACCGATCGTGGTGGTCAGGTGACCTGGCATGGTCCCGGTCAATTGGTGGCTTACTTCATGTTTGACTTGAATCGTCTGGGCTGGAATGTGCGCACGCTGGTGTCTTATGCTGAAAACCTGATGATCGAATTGCTAAAAAAATATGGCATTAATGCCTATGCCAAACCGGATGCCCCCGGGGTTTACGTCGCTGAACGCAAAATTGGCTCACTTGGTTTTAAAATTCGCAAAGGCCGTAGCTATCATGGTTTGTCCCTAAATCTGGATTGTGACCTAAGCGGATTCAATACCATTAACCCTTGTGGCTATGCAGGACTGGAAATGGTACGCATGAGTGATTTGCTCGAACAACCACCCCAATTCAGCCAGTTGTGCACTGAAATTATTGAAACTTTGCGTCACAGCGGGTACTTTAAGCAAGTAACTGTCGAGCAAAGATAAAGCCTTTGCATTTCAACCCCAAATAAATTAGAGTATTTACTCTAAACTAATAATATTGAGATAGGGATCATCACGTGATTGCGACTAAATCCGTAAAACCCGCTTTGCAGCTTGCCTATGTCAAACTCATGATGGATGTGATTGGCCGAGGTCTGGTCATGGCAAGCCAAGTGGATGAAGAAATCAAACAGGAAGTGGCCCACTTTCCAGAAAATTTTACTCTTTCCATGAAAGTCTTTCCGCATGGCCCGGCCTTTGTGGCACGGGTCACTGAGGATAAACAACTGGAACTGGTTAAAAATCTGGAAAAAGCACCTGATTTGATCATTACCTTTAAACATCTGCACCATGCCTTTTTGGTGTTTTCTTTTCAGGAAAGCACCTCACAGGCTTTTGCCCATGACCGTATGATTGCTGATGGCGATATTTCCAATGCCATTCGTCTGGTACGCTGCCTGAATAAAATGGAAGCGCTGATTTTGCCGAAAATGGTGGCACAACTGGCAGTGAAAGAATATCCAAGCAATCTGAGCCTAAAAGAAAAACTAAGCGAAGCGAGCAGTATTTATCTGAAAATCGCTCAATCCTATTTGAAACGGAGTGTATAACATGGCTAAACCTTATTATGAATTTTTCTGTCCGGTCAAAGTAATTGCCGGTCATGCCGCGTTAGAACATATTCCGTTTGAACTTGCGACTTTGGGGGCAAAACGTCCGCTGATCATTACCGACAAAGGCGTCCGTGCCAACAATTTGTTGGCACCAATTGAAGCTGCATTTGAAATGGCAGATGCTGCAATTGTAGCGATTTTTGATGATGTACCACCCGACTCTAGCTTGGGTACAGTGCGCAGTGCGGCAAAGCTGTATCGCGAAAATCATTGCGACGCGATCATTGCTGTGGGCGGAGGTTCAGTCATTGATACCTCTAAGGCAACCAATATTCTGGTATCGGAAGGCGGTGATGACCTGCTGAAATATTCAGGTGCTCACAACCTGCCTAAACCGCTGAAACCGTTCTTTGTGATTCCAACCACGTCTGGTACAGGTTCAGAAGTGACCATGGTCGCTGTCGTGTCGGACACTGAAAAGAACGTCAAAATGCCGTTCGCCTCTTATTATCTGATGCCGCATGCTGCGATTCTGGATCCCCGCATGACCCAGACCTTGCCGCCACATCTAACCGCCATGACCGCAATGGATGCTATGACCCATGCGGTCGAAGCTTATACCTGCATGGCAGCCAATCCGATTTCGGATGCTTATGCCACCGCCGCAGTCAAAAAGATCAGTACCCACCTATTTAATGTGCTGGATAACCCTTCCGATGCACAAGGCCGTCTGGAGCTGGCACAGGCATCGACCATGGCGGGAATTGCATTTTCCAACTCGATGGTTGGCATTGTGCATTCACTGGGGCACTCATTGGGTGCAGTGGTACACCTGCCGCATGGTTTATGCATGAACTTATTCCTGCCTTATGTGCTGGAATACAACAAAGAGGTCAATGGCGATAAAATCGCAGATCTGCTCCTGCCTTTGGCGGGTGCCGATATTTATGCACAAACGCCGGCGCATCTACGTGCTGACAAAACTATTGCAACGATTCTAACCATGCGTGACCGGATTTACAGTCTCACCAAATTACCGCGCACATTAAGTGAAACCGGTAAGATTTCTGAAGCCCAGCTCGATAAAGTGGCAGAGAAAGCCCTGAATGATGGTTCCATCATTTATAACCCGAAAGAAGCTACCCTGGAAGATTTAAAATCTATCTTAAAAAAGGCTTGGTAATTACTGAAAAATAAGCCAATATAGCCGAAATTCCAGCCTGATGTTTTTTTAAACATCAGGCTTTTATCTTGCATAAGAAAAAATTCGATTTCTATTTTTGAATGGCACATTTTATGCAGGACAAAAGTCAAAAAAATAGCTAGCAAAAGCCGTTCTTTTCAAGTAGATTGGCGGACTTTTATAGAAAACTGTAGGGGGGATCGTTCGTCTCAAACGATCCTTATAAATATGACTGATCCTTGATCAACGATTAAGAGGATAACGCCGTTGACTAATATCTCTGGGACTCAATCGGCAGCTAAACTGCAAAAAACGCTGGGACTCTGGCACATCATTATTATTGGTTTAGCTTATATTCAACCCATGACCTTGTTTGATACATTTGGTCTGGTATCTGAAGAAAGTAACTTCCACGTTCCTACCTCTTACATTTTTGCACTGATTGCAATTTTGTTAACCTCCTTGAGCTATGGTCATATGATTCGTCGCTACCCTTCTTCGGGTTCGGCCTATACCTATGCGCAAAAATCCATCCACCCGAACGTAGGTTTCATGGTGGGTTGGTCATCCTTGCTGGATTACCTGTTATCGCCAATGGTCAATATCATCCTAGCGGTGATTTATCTGGAAGCACTTTTCCCAGACATGAACCATTGGGTTTGGGTCATTGGTTTAACCGCCTTTATGACCGCGATTAACCTTCGTGGTGCGAGATTTGTTGCCAACTTCAACAGTATGATTGTATTCGTACAATTAGGCGTCATTGCATACTTCACCTGGATGGTTTACCAACTTCTGGAAGGTGGCGTAAATGCAGACGGCACACTGGTCGATGCAAAGTACCAACTGTGGAGTTTAGAGCCATTCTGGAATGAGTTTACTTCTGTTGCTGCCCTGATTACCGGTGCAACCTTACTGTGCTTCTCATTCACAGGTTTTGACTCCTTAAGTTCTCTTGCTGAAGAAACTAAAGATACCGAAAAAACCTTACCTAAAGCGATTTTCTTGACTGCATTACTGGCAGGTATCATCTTCATCATCAGTACTTACTTCATGCAGATCTTCTTCCCGAATGATCCAAAAACTTACTTTGAAGATATCGCTGCAACACAGCCGGATATTTTACAAGCTGTAGGTGGCGTGGCGTTTAAGACAGTCGTACTTTACTTCGCAATTGTGACAGTCATGGCTTCTGGTATTTCAGCACATGCGGGTGTATCTCGTCTGATGTATGTAATGGGTCGTGATGGCGTAATCAACAAGAAGATCTTCGGTCATATTAGCCCGAAAAACTATACACCTTCATACAACATCTTAATCGCTGGTGCAGTGGCTTTAACTGCTGGCTTTATGGATCTTGATTTTGTGGTGTCGTTGATCAGCTTTGGTGCCTTAACTGCATTCAGTTTCGTCAACTTGTCGGTGATTTCACGTTATGCATTACGTGATGGTCGTACCAAGAGTGCTAAAGAGATCATGAACTTTGTCGTGGTTCCTTTACTTGGCTTCATTTCAGTCTTTGCTCTGTGGCTAGAAGTCGATGAAGCTTCGCTTAAATATGGTCTGATCTGGGCATTTGGCGGTATCTTGTACTTAGGTTATAAAACCAAAGGCTTCAAGCACCCTGCTCCTCAGCACAATGAATTTGACGATAAATAATATCGTTTTGCTTCAAATAAAAAAGGCGCTTCATGCGCCTTTTTTATGTCTGTCATGTTTTGATTTTACTAATGCAGATAGCAATCAAAACCCATCTGGGTATTGACCCGATTATTTTCATAACCCAGTTTCTCAATAAACAGACTGCGATTAGACAATAACTTTTGCTCTTCCGGACCTAAACGGGCTTTATTCTTGACGGCCAGTTGATACATTTCATCCACGACATCTTGAAAAATATCACAGACTTCCTCACGCTTGGCAGGCTTTAATTTACGCCCCCGCCAAGTCCATTGAAAATCATCTGAATTCAGGCTCTGCCCCCATTTTTCAATACGCGTATCTAAGCGTTTCTGCATGTTTAGCAAACCCTGCTGTATTTCCGCTTGAGTAATGGGTTGAACTTCCTTTGTTGCCGATGTGGCGGCACTGCCCTCTTCCGCACTCACGGAAGCCGCAATAGATCCAAGGCAACATGCGATGATAAGTTTTAATAGAGGCTTCAAGGCTGCACCTTTTGTTATATTTGATGAAGTTATAAACTCAAGCATACAATGAAGTGAAAAGCAGTTTATCTATCTGTTACACAAAATAAAAAAGCCACCCAAAGGCAGCTTTTAGAATTACTACAAATATCAGCTTAAAGCGTTTTAAAACCCTGCTGACGCCAAGCTTCATACACAATCACTGCTGTGGCATTCGATAGGTTCAAACTTCGGGAGTTCTCTGCCATCGGTAAACGAATCCAGTGCTTTTGCGGAAACATTAGACGAACATGTTCAGGCAGACCACGAGTTTCCGGCCCCATTAACAAGGCCACAGGACGGTTTAAATCCGAAGTATGCGGTGTTTCAGAACCTTTGGTGGTCAATGGATAGATTGCATCCAGACCAATGCCTTTACTTGCCAGATCAGCCAGACAGTCTTCGATATTTTCCCAAATCTGCATATTGGCATATTCGTGATAATCCAGACCGGCACGTTTCAGTTTTTTGTCATCCAGTTCAAAACCCAGCGGCTTGACCAGATGCAATTGCGCTCCGGTATTGGCACACAGACGAATGATATTGCCTGTATTTGCAGGAATTTCAGGCTCATATAAAACAACGTGGATCACAGCTTACTCACTTAATATATTTAATTCAGACAGGACATTCGCCTTGCACTCGGGCGAAGCATTGCTTCGCTTATCCTCTTACTTCAGGCCTAGCCTTCGTCTTGCGCTCGGGCAAAGCAGTGCTTTGCTTATCCTCGCTCATGCCATTGCAATTGTTCACGTAAGCGTACGACTTCACCAATAATGGTCAAAGTCGGTGCTTGAATCTGATGTTCGGACACTTTGGATGCAATATCTGCAAGCGTTCCTACGACAACTTTCTGTTCAGGCGTCGTACCTTTAGACACCAAGGCCACTGGCATGTCGGCTCGTTGACCATGAGCGATTAATTCTGCACAGATTTTCTCCAGTCCCACCAACCCCATATAGAGCACTAAGGTCTGGTTTTCATAGACCAACTCACTCCAAGGCAATTCGGGTGAACCTTCTTTTAAGTGACCTGTCAGAAAACGTACACTTTGCGCATAATCACGATGGGTTAATGGAATACCGGCATAGGCTGAACAGCCTGAAGCTGCGGTAATCCCTGGAACCACTTGAAAAGTGATACCTGCCGCAAAAAGTTCTTCAATCTCTTCACCGCCACGCCCGAAGATAAATGGATCACCGCCTTTCAGACGACAAACCCGCTTTCCTTCACTGGCATATTTCACCAACAAGGCATTAATCCCATCTTGCGGAACCGCATGATTGGAACGTGCCTTACCGACATAGATCTTTTCCGCATCGCGGCGGCACAGCTCCATAATTGGCGCTGAAACCAGTCGGTCGTAAATGACCACGTCGGCTTGCTGCATTAAACGCAAGGCTTTTAAGGTCAACAATTCTGGATCACCCGGACCCGCACCGACCAAGTAGACTTCACCTTTCGGCTGTTGCCATTCCTGTAAGGCCTGCTCAATCAGGCGATCTGCTTCCGCGATATTGTCGTTGAACACCTGTTCTTTTAGCGAACTGGCATATAAATCTTCCCAGAAAATACGGCGTTCATCCGGATTGACAATTTTAGCCTTAACCGCACTGCGCCATTTTCCTGAAAATTCAGCCAGCTTGCCCATTCCATGCGGAATAGTCGTTTCCAGTTGGGTACGGATCTGACGCGATAATACCGGCGACGTGCCATTCGATGCCACCGAAATCACCAAAGGCGAACGGTCAATAATCGCAGGAACCATAAAGCGGCAATGCGGTGGATCATCAACGCTATTGACCAAGACATTTTCCGCTTCACACAGTTCAAAGACCTGACGATTGGTCTCGGCATCATCAGTCGCCGCAATCACTAGTCGATATGGACGTAATGCAACTTCAGGATGAAAAGCTGCCTGCACATAGTGTCCTTGGCTATTTTGCACAATTCGCAGCAGACTCTCTTCAATTTCAGGCGCAATGACATGAATAATCGCACCTGCTTTTTGAAGTAAAAGTGCTTTACGGTATGCAATATGTCCACCACCGACAATCAGACAAGGTTGCTGTTGCAACTTTAACGAGATTGGAAAAATATCCACGAACTACCTCAAAATTTTAAATCTGACTGTCTATGCAATTTTCATGCACATTTAGGAATGCTGAGATCGACAATTAGTCGATATAAGTCGCACCACCCATATATGGACGTAATACTTCAGGAATCTCAATCGAGCCATCGGCGCGCTGATAGTTTTCCATCACTGCAAGTAAAGTACGACCCACTGCCAGACCTGAACCATTCAAGGTATGTACAAATTCAGTTTTCTTCTGATCAGCACGGTAACGCGCTTTCATACGACGCGCCTGGAAATCACCCATGTTTGAACAAGATGAAATTTCACGGTAAGTATTTTGGCTTGGTACCCAAACTTCCAAGTCATAAGTCTTGGTCGCACCAAAGCCCATGTCACCACCACAAAGTAAAATTTTACGATATGGAAGTCCAAGTGCCTGCAAGATGCCTTCAGCATGGCCAGTCAATTCTTCAAGCACTTGCATCGAAGTTTCAGGCTTCACAATTTGAACCATTTCGACTTTGTCGAATTGGTGCTGACGGATCAAACCGCGGGTATCACGACCATAAGAACCTGCTTCGCTACGGAAACATGGCGTGTGCGCTGCATATTTCAGTGGCAGACGGTCTGCATCAATAATTTCATCACGTACGAAATTCGTCACTGGCACTTCAGCAGTTGGAATCAGATAAAACTCTTTTTCGCCCTGCAGCTTAAACAGATCTTCTTCAAATTTAGGCAGCTGACCAGTCCCACGCAATGAATCTGCATTGACCAGATAAGGCACATAGGCTTCGGTATAACCATTTTGATCAGTATGCGTATTTAGCATGAACTGGGTAATGGCACGTTGTAAACGCGCCAATGGACCTTTCAATACACTGAAGCGTGAACCAGTTAATTTGGTCGCGGTTTCAAATTCAAGACCGCCCATCATTTCGCCCAGATCCGTATGGTCTTTGATTTCGAAATCAAATTCACGCGGTGTACCCCATTTCAGGATTTCCACGTTATCGCTTTCGTCTTTACCTTCAGGCACAGCTTCATCTGGCAAGTTTGGAATAGACAGTAATTTTTCTTCAAGCTCAGCTTGCAGTTCAGCCAGTGCTGCTTCAGCCGCTTTGATTTCATCACCAATCGCAGACATGCGTGTCATGATTTCAGATGCGTCGCCACCTGCTTTTTTAATTTGACCGACTTGTTTGGCACCGGCATTACGTTCAGCTTGCAGGGTTTCTGTCTTGGACTGAATCTCTTTACGGCGTGCTTCTAGGGATGCCCACTCTTCAACATTGAGTTGAACACCACGTTTTGCCAAGGCTACATTTACAGCCTCAATATTATTTCTGAGTAATTTCGGGTCGATCATAATCAATCTTTGCAGAAGAAAAAAAACTGACTATAGTGTAAGCTCTTAGCATTAAAAAATACAGTGACCCTGACCCTAGCTGCGTCCTATTAGCACAATATTTAGGAAGCTGCCTGCTGCAAAATGGCTAAATATTCAGGGCGAATCACTTCATTTAAATCCGCATAGGACACTTTTAATTCAGGCATTCCTGTTGCTGCGGGAGCTAGTTCGCCTGCCGGATACACCATCACCAGACCTGTTGTATCAAAATAATAGTTATCACTCAATTTTAACTGCTGTTGTTGAATCCCTTGCGTATTCAGCCATTGAGTATTAGCCTGATACATTGCATTCAGCAATTTCTGCTCACCGCCATTTAATAATAGTTGAGACAAGGCCAAACGCTTTCTCTGCTTTAGATCAAAATTGATATATTCCACATGTTTCAGAGAAGCATTTTTGTTCCTCGCCAGATTGGAACTTTTTAAGGCAAAGGTCGCCAGATGAGCGTGCTGACCAACAAATTCCACCTTGATAAAGCGCTGATCCAGATAATGCGGCTCATCGGCTTTTTTAGGATTTTTCTGGGTGACTTTGGTGAATGCAACAGGCTCAGTATGCTGAATACGCTCAATAAAATATTGATTAATCCAGTCAATATTGCTGTCCACCGTCTGTAGATCAAAGCGTACACAACCCTCTATTTCACACACCACTTTGGCTGCCCCTTTAATTGGAACGGTTTTGGCTTCAATTTGCACAACCCGATCTGTTTGCGCAAGCTTTGCCACTGAACTGGATTGAGGCTGACAACCCAACATACTTACAGTGAGTAATAAAACAGCGTAAATTTCAGTAGTTTTAAATAGATTAATCTTCATCCTGAGCTCCAAAAATTTTGCAATTTCATTGACTCGACTTTTATTTATTCTAAGATGCTCTCGTGTTTAGATATAGCTGAACCTTGTAGTCTGTCCAAAACAATCCTGATGATCGGCAATAAAAAAGCAACCTCGAAAGGTTGCTTTTTTTATCTGGTTCATATTGATGCTTATTGATCAATGATGTCCGTACCTTTTGGTGGGGTAAAGTTAAAGGTAGAGGCTGGAATACTGCTATTTACTTTTACATTGCTAAATTTGATATTGGTGGTTTGTCCCAATGAATCCTGCAAGATCATCAAGCTTGGTGCTTTGTTTGCGCCAAAGCTAATGGTCAGGCTTTCAAACACACCATCGGTATTTTTAGGATACAGCGTGTAATAGGTTTTGCCTTTATTTGGCTGAGTCACCCGGTAAGACTGCATAATCTGGCTGGTGTTTCCTGACAGCAATAACGCCGGTGTATTAGCAACCTGCTCATCTAAGCTTTGACGAACGGCTTGTTGCAAGTCAGGATCATAAATCCATACGGTTTTACCCGTGGTTGCAATGACTTGCTTCGACGGTGCGGTTGTTTCCCAATAGAATTTACCCGGACGCGCGACTTTCATCACCCCTTTAAAGGTTTGATTCATATGTTGTGCGGTCAAACCTTTTTTCTGGGTCGCTCTTGGATTGGTTACCTTGGTACTTTGTTCGAAATTTGCCGTCATGCTACGCACATGATTGAGCTGTTTGACCAGACTGGCTGTTGCCTGTTGCTCCGAAGCTGCCACAGGTGCAGCAAACACGGTTGTACTCATCACCGGTGCTAAAGTCACTGCACCCAGAGCCATAGCACAGACGGTTTTACGAAGCATATTCATAATTTCACCCTTATATTTTGCTTGATCGCAATTTATTTAATAGCTCATCTTAAACGAAAATTAAAAGCTAAAATGATAGAAAATAAGAACTTTTGTATTGTTATTAATTCGAAACCGGTTTTTTTGTTCATCATTATGAAGATTTCAGGACAATTTTTACATTATGGAATGTCGCTTAATCTGCCTATTAATTTTCAGGCATAAAAAAACCCACAATAACTGTGGGCTTTTTTCTATCTCAGCGAATTACGCGTCAACAGATACGTAGCGACGGCCGAATTGACCTTTCACTTCGAATTTTACTACGCCATCAGCAGTAGCAAATAATGTATGGTCACGACCCATACCAACGTTTTGACCAGCGTGGAATTCAGTACCACGTTGACGAACGATGATGTTACCTGCAGTTACAGTTTGACCACCGTAAACTTTAACACCTAACATCTTAGGATTCGAATCACGACCGTTCTTAGTCGAACCACCGGCTTTTTTAGTTGCCATGTCTATTTACTCCTCGTAATTAGCCTGAAATAGCTGTAATTTTCAACTCAGTGAACCATTGACGGTGACCTTGTTGTTTACGGTAGTGTTTACGACGACGCATTTTGATGATGCGGATTTTGTCGTGACGACCATGGCTAACTACTTCAGCAGTTACAGTAGCACCAGCAACAACTGGAGCACCGATTTGAATGCTTTCACCGTTAACAAGCATCAATACGTCATCAAACGTAATAGTCGCGCCAGTTTCAGCTTTCAATAATTCTACTTTAAGGGTTTCACCCTCAACTACACGGTGCTGTTTACCACCGCTTTGGATTACTGCGTACATAATGTACTCCAAACAAGCCCGTGTCGTCGTGCCGATAAAGGAATATATCGAACTTAAGACGTACGCCACTGGGGGATATCTAAGGGCGAGGATTTTAAGGGATATTCAAAAAAACAACAAGCCATTTTACTGAAATAATAATGAGCAGGATGCGCTAATTATTTAACTATTAAATAATTTCTATCAAATCAAATACTCAAGATATATTCAGCAACAAAATAATACAGCAGAAATCCGGCCATTTTAATTAATATACTCAGCCTGATGAATAGGGCGACTCCCCTGAGCTTTCCTGATTTTTTATGGCTCGAAATATGGATCGAATCTACATAAGATCTATAAAAAGCTGATTTTTAGTGGAGTTTATGCATTTCTTAGGTTTCACTCATGTTATAAATTGTTAAACTACGCCCAGCGATTTACCAGACTAGAGGTTTTCTTTCACATGACCATCGACTTTAAGCAAGACATTCTCGCGCCTGTTGCTAACGACTTTGCTGCGATGGACACATTCATTAATGAAGGAATTACCTCAAAAGTTGCATTAGTGATGGCCGTCAGTAAACACGTGGTGGAAGCGGGTGGCAAACGTATGCGCCCGATTATGTGCCTTCTGGCCGCCAAGGCGTGTGGTGCTGAAAATTTAGAGCCGCACCGTAAACTGGCTGCAATCATTGAAATGCTGCATACCGCAACACTGGTGCATGATGATGTGGTAGATGAATCCGGTCTGCGTCGCGGCCGCCCGACGGCCAATGCCACCTGGAATAACCAGACTGCGGTTTTGGTCGGTGACTTTCTGATTTCACGTGCTTTTGATTTGCTGGTCGACCTGAATAACATGGTGTTGCTCAAAGATTTTTCGACCGGCACCTGTGAAATTGCTGAAGGTGAAGTGCTGCAACTGCAATCCCAGCATCAGCCGGAAACCACTGAAGCGACTTATTTGAATATTATTCATGGCAAAACTTCGCGCCTGTTTGAACTGGCAACAGAAGGTGCTGCCATTTTGTCGGATAAAAACGAATTCCGTCAGCCTTTAAAAACCTTTGCCGGACATTTCGGCAATGCTTTCCAGATTATTGACGACATTTTAGATTACACCTCCGATGCGGACACGCTCGGTAAAAATATCGGTGATGATCTCATGGAAGGTAAACCGACCCTGCCATTGATTGCGGCACTGAAAAACACCACCGGTGAGCAACATGAAATCATCCGTCGCAGTATTGCGACTGGCGGTACGGAACATCTGGAACAGGTCATTCAAATTGTCAATGAATCTGGTGCGCTAGATTATTGCCGTCAACGTGCTACAGAAGAAACTGAAATTGCAATTGATGCCTTGCAGGCATTACCTGACTCCGAATATCGTCAGGCCCTGATTAATCTGGCCAAACTGGCCCTACACCGAATTCAGTAACTTTTAAACTCGCCTATGCATATCAATTTTCTAGATCTTTTCCAAAACATGCAGCACCAGCTTGAACAACCTCGGGCGGTGCTGGATGAAAATCTTCTGATTGAACTGGTTGAAAGAATCAGACCAGAAGACAGCAGAAATACCGAAGAGATCGAAGCGAAATTCAATGCATTTATCCGGGCTTTATTACTCACCCCGAATGCGGTTGCCACGCTTCAAACCTTTACCCTGCGAATCATTAACCGCTATAAACAGACCGGTCTGTTTTCCGATACCGGCATTTTGTCTCTGGATGGATTCTGGAACCAGCTAAACCAGCGCCTTGGTGCACATGTCTTGCCGCTGATTCCTGACCATCAACAATTACAAGAATTATTTCGCAAGGTTTTTTATCAACGTACTGATAAATACTGGCTGGATTATTTTGATGAAGATGACTGGCAACGTTTATTTTCAGTCCTGAATCAGGGACATTCCAATCAACCTGAAAAAACCCGGATTAAAGATCAGCTGATCAAGGCACTGACCATTTTGTCTTACCGGATCAGTGGTATTGGTCTGCACCCTGAATTTATTAATGCCCAGCCTGAACTGATGGAATATGAATCTCCTTTTCTGGTACAGAATCGTGAGATTAACGAGTTTATTCAGGAATATAAAAAGCGCTATAACACGGTCACCCTGGTCGATTCGATCACACCACCCGATGCGTCACAAGCGCTGGTGATGCTGGAACAGTGCCATGATGTCGTGGCCAAGATTCGCCGTTCTACCAAGCGGACTGGCGTCAGTGTCAGTCTGACCTATATGCTGGCACTGCTAGAACAGTGTCTGGAACGCGTTGAAATCCTGCTCAATATGGTCATGGATGACGATGATCTGCGTTATCAATCCATTGGCCTGTTTATGGCGGACATTACTGAAGCAATTTATAGCGAACGCAGTGTGCGGGCCCTGTTGGCCACCAATAGTGAACTTTTGGCTTTACAGGTAACTGAAAATGCCAGCAAGACCGGTGAGCATTATGTGAGTACCGACAAGCAAGGCTTTCTGGCCATGTATAAATCAGCTGCAGGTGCTGGTGCCATCATCGCAACGATGGCCACCTTAAAAGTTCTGATGACACGCCTCACCATGGCCCCTTTGATGCAGGCCTTTAGCTATAGCATGAACTATTCACTAGGTTTTATGCTGATTCATGTGCTGCATTTTACCGTGGCAACCAAACAACCGGCGATGACTGCCGCTGCACTGGCTGCTACCGTACAGCAGCGTAAAGGCTCGAAAATGGCTCAAATTGCCGAGCTGGCTGCGCTGATTGTAAATATCATCCGCACCCAGTTTGTCGCCATTTTGGGCAATATTTCGATTGCGATTCCTGTAGCAGCATTGATTACCTTGTTGTGGGATTTTGCGCTGCATGAACCTTTAATGAATCATGCCAAGGCGGCCAAAACCTTGCATGACCTGAATCCTTTTACTTCGTTGGCAATTCCGCATGCAGCAATTGCCGGAGTATGTTTGTTCCTGTCCGGATTATTGGCCGGTTATTTTGACAATATGGCCGTTTATCGCAAGGTCGGCCCGCGCCTGAAAGCCCATGTGCGTTTATCGCAGCTGATGGGGCAAGAGCGTCTTTACCGTTTTGCTGATTATATCGAACGTAATCTGGGTGCACTGGCGGGTAATTTTATTTTTGGGATCATGCTCGGCAGTATGGGCACCATTGGTTTTATTCTCGGTCTGCCGCTGGATATTCGTCATATTGCCTTTGCCTCTGCCAACTTTATTCAGGGCCTGATTACGATCAATGGTCCCGATATCGGCTTGATCGTGGTGTCTTTTCTGGGTGTGTTACTCATTGGCCTGACCAACTTGTTTGTCAGTTTCACTCTGACAATTATTGTAGCCTTACGCGCGCGCCGGGTACGTTTTGAACAATGGAAACCTTTGGCAAAACTGGTCATGACTCACTTCCTGACTCGACCTAGTGATTTCTTCTGGCCACCCAAGCAAAGCATTGAAATTGACGAAAATCATACATCGACAAAAACCCAAAACTGAGATAATTACAGTATATTTAGCAACAAATTCCTTACGAAAAAAATGGAATTCGCATAAAATACGCACACTTGAAAAAAAGTGTACTGACAAGTACACTTTGCTTCAGACAATTGGCCGATCTGCGAACGGTTAAAAGGACAAGGATTTTGGCATGCATTACTTGTTACTTTTTGTCGGTATTTTATTTTTAATTTTCAGTGTGTTCATCCTGAATATTCCCGCTTTAAGCAAGCTCGACTTGCAGGCTGTGGAATGGATGAGTCTGTATCGCACCGAGTTTTGGAATCAAATTACTCAGTCCTTATCCCTAATAGGTGGCATGCCATTTGTATTATTTTTATCCGCGCTATGGTGTATTGCCTTGCTGTGGTATAAAAAGTATACAAGCGTAATTTTTATATGTATCGGAATTATCGGAGGAATTCTCCTAGCTTGGCTGTTGAAATTTGCAATTGCCCGACCCCGACCACCAGAATCCTTGCATCTGGTTGAAAGCTTTGGAAGTTCCTTTCCAAGTGCCCATAGTCTATATGCGGCCTGTCTGGCTTGTCTGGCAATTTACATCCATCGGCAACATTCCCGTTATACCCTCATCGTGATCGGTGCAGTGGTATGGATGCTGATGATGGGGATCTCAAGAGTTTATCTGGGCGTACATTTTCCTTCAGATGTCATATCCGGCTGGAGTATCAGTTTTATTTGGATTTCGTTGTGGTATATGGTCTGGATCAGATATTGCGCGGCTCACAAATAAGAAAATTTAGATATAAATCTAATTAGAGGTGGAATAATGATGTCTGCAAAGCTTTGGGCACCTGCCCTGACTGCTTGCGCATTGGCAACAAGTCTTGCACTTGTTGGTTGTAGCAAAGATCCTAAAGAGGGCCAGCAAGCTGGTGCTCAACAACAAATGCCACCGACTGAAGTCGGTGTTCTTGTTGCACAACCGCAAAGTGTAGAGCAGTCTGTAGAGCTCTCAGGTCGTACAACAGCATTTGAAATTTCAGACGTACGTCCACAAGCCAGTGGCGTGGTGCTTAAACGCTTGTTCACGGAAGGCAGCTATGTGCGTGAAGGTCAGGCCTTGTATGAAATCGATTCAAGCACGAACCGCACTACAGTAGACAATGCCCGTGCAGCGATTGCCCGTGCTGAAGCCAATCTGGGCGTATTGCGTGTGAAGGAAGGCCGTTACCGTCAACTGGTCGGTACCAATGCCATTTCCAAACAGGAATATGATGACATCGCGGCACAGGTCAAACTGGCTGAAGCTGATTTGAATGCCAATCGCGCAACTTTGCGTAATGCAGAAATCAACTTGGGCTATTCGACTGTACGCGCGCCGATTTCAGGCCAGACCAACCGTTCGTCTGTGACGGCGGGTGCTTTGGTAACAGCGAATCAGCCAGAGCCATTGGTAACGATTCAGCGTCTAGATCCCATCTATGTAGATATCAACCAGTCAAGTGCCGAGCTTTTACGTTTACGTCAACAGCTTAATCAAGGCAGCTTGAACAGCTCGAACAACACCAAAGTCAAGTTAAAGCTTGAAGATGGCAGTATCTATCCGGTTGAAGGCCGTCTTGCATTCTCTGATGCCAGCGTGAACCCTGAAACAGGTACTGTGACTTTACGTGCAGTATTCCCGAACAAAAATCACCTGCTTCTACCAGGTATGTTTGCCACTGCACAAATCGTACAGGGTGAAGTACCGAATGCTTTCCTGATTCCGCAAGCAGCTTTGACCCGTACTCCAACAGGTCAGGCGATGGCGATGCTGGTCGGTGCTGACAATAAAGTAACGCCACGTCCAGTGACCACCGTTGGTTCTCAAGGCAGCAACTGGATTGTGACCGAAGGTCTGAATCCAGGCGACAAAGTGATTGTAGATGGTATTGCGAAAGTAAAACCTGAACAGCAAGTTGTACCAAAACCTTATCAACCTCAAGCTGCTGCACCGCAACAGCCTGCAGCGAGCGAGAAAAAGGCAGATGATGCTAAAGAGAAACCTGAACAAAAACCTGCTGCAAATGCATAAGGAGTAATGGTTCATGGCTCAATTCTTTATTCATCGCCCGATTTTCGCTTGGGTGATTGCATTGGTCATTATGCTGGCGGGTATTTTAACCATCAGCAAAATGCCGATTGCACAATATCCAACCATCGCACCACCGACCGTCACCATTTCTGCGACTTATCCGGGTGCATCTGCTGAAACTGTTGAAAATACAGTGACCCAGATCATCGAGCAGCAGATGAACGGTATGGATGGCTTGCGCTATATCTCGTCTAACAGTGCGGGTAATGGTTCTTCGTCTATTTCCTTAAACTTTGACCAGGGTGTCGATCCTGATATCGCACAGGTTCAGGTTCAAAACAAATTACAGTCTGCGACTGCCCTGCTGCCTGAAGATGTACAGCGTCAGGGTGTGCGGGTGACCAAATCGGGTGCTAGCTTCCTGCAAGTTTTGGCATTCTATTCGCCTGATAGCAGCCTGACCGCAGATGACATCAAAGACTATGTTAACTCGAATATTGCTGAGCCTTTAAGCCGTGTGGCCGGGGTCGGTGAAGTTCAGGTCTTTGGTGGTTCTTATGCGATGCGTATCTGGCTGGATCCAGCCAAGATGGCCAGCCTGCAAGTAACGCCAAGTGATATTGCTACTGCAATCCGTACCCAGAATGCACAGGTTGCGGTAGGTCAGTTGGGTGGTGCGCCTGCAGTTCAAGGACAAGTGTTAAATGCGACGGTAACGGCTCAAAGTCTGTTACAAACGCCGGAACAGTTCAGCAATATCTTCCTGAAAAATGCCACTTCTGGTGCACAGGTTCGCTTAGGTGATGTTGCACGAGTTGAACTTGGTGCAGATAACTATCAGTTCGATTCTAAATTTAATGGCAAACCGGCTGGTGGTGTAGCTATTAAGCTCGCGACTGGCGCCAATGCCCTGGATACCGCACAAGCAGTTGAAGAGCGTTTAAAACAGTTACGTCCGAACTATCCACAAGGCATGGTCGACCAACTGGCGTTTGACACCACACCATTTATTGAACTGTCGATTAAGAGTGTAGTTAAAACCCTGATCGAAGCGATTATTCTGGTGTTCCTGGTGATGTTCCTGTTCCTGCAGAACTGGCGTGCCACCATCATTCCAACCATGGCGGTTCCAGTCGTCGTATTGGGTACTTTTGCCGTCATTAACATCTTTGGCTTCTCGATTAATACCCTGACCATGTTTGCCATGGTATTGGCGATTGGTCTTCTGGTCGATGACGCGATTGTTGTGGTCGAGAACGTCGAACGGGTCATGGTGGAAGAACATCTCGATCCGGTGGCTGCAACTGAAAAATCGATGAAACAGATTTCTGGCGCATTGATTGGTATTACCTCGGTGCTGTCGGCAGTATTCGTTCCAATGGCTTTCTTCGGTGGAACCACCGGGGTCATTTATCGCCAGTTCTCGATTACGCTGGTCACAGCGATGGTCTTGTCACTGGTGGTTGCCTTAACCTTTACCCCTGCCCTGTGTGCGACTCTGCTGAAACAGCATGATCCGAACAAGCCGGAAAGTAATGGTATTTTTGCACGTTTCTTCCGCTGGTTTAATAGCAGTTTTGACAAGGTTTCTGTGAAATATCAGGGCGGCGTCAACCGCATGACTCACAGCAAGATTTTCTCAGGCGTGGTGTATGCCGTGGTACTGGGTATTATTGTGCTGTTGTTCCAGAAACTGCCTTCTTCGTTCCTACCGGATGAAGACCAGGGCGTGGTCATGACGCTGGTTCAGTTACCGCCAAATGCAACCTTGGAACGTACCGACAAAGTGGTCAGCACCATGACCAACTATTTCTTGGAAAACGAGAAAGAGCATGTAGAATCCGTCTTTAGTGTGGCAGGTTTCTCCTTCACGGGTGTGGGACAAAATGCAGGTCTGGCTTTCATTAAGTTGAAAGACTGGTCAGAGCGTCACAGTCCGGAATCTCAAGTCGGTGCCATTATTCAACGTGGTATGGCGCTAAACATGATTGTCAAAGATGCGTCTTACATCATGCCGCTACAATTACCTGCAATGCCTGAACTGGGTGTGTCGGCTGGCTTTAACTTACAGCTCAAAGCTGCAAGTGGTCAAAGTCATGACCAGCTCCTGGCAGCACGTAATACGATCCTCGGTCTAGCAGCACAAGACTCGCGTCTGGCTGGTGTGCGTCCGAATGGTCAGGAAGATACTCCACAGTACCGTGTCATTGTCGATCATGCACAAGCCGGTGCATTGGGCGTGAGTGTTGCTGAAATTAACAGCACCATGGGTATTGCTTGGGGCGGTTCGTATATCAATGACTTCATTGATCGCGGTCGTGTCAAGAAAGTCTATGTTCAGGGTGAAGCTGGCTCGCGGATGATGCCGGAAGATCTGGACCAATGGTATGTGCGTAATAACCGCGGTGAAATGGTGCCATTCTCGGCGTTTGCCACAGGCGAATGGACCTACGGTTCACCACGTCTTGAGCGTTATAACGGCGTATCGTCCATGAACATTCAGGGTACACCTGCTCCGGGTATCAGCTCGGGCGATGCAATGGTGGCCATGGAAGAAATCGTGGCGAAATTACCAGAAATGGGCTTGCAAGGTTTCGACTATGAATGGACTGGTCTGTCTCTGGAAGAACGTGAGTCTGGCGCACAAGCACCATTCTTGTACGCGCTTTCACTGTTGATCGTGTTCCTGTGTCTGGCAGCCCTGTATGAAAGCTGGTCGATTCCGTTCTCGGTTCTACTGGTGGTGCCATTGGGTATTGTGGGTGCATTATTACTCACCTTTGGTGGAATGGTGCTGCTGCAAAACCCGAACCTGTCGAATAACATTTACTTCCAGGTGGCGATTATTGCCGTAATTGGTCTTTCTGCGAAAAACGCGATCTTGATTGTCGAGTTTGCGAAAGAATTGCAGGAACAAGGTGAAGAGTTATTTGAAGCGACCTTGCATGCGGCAAAAATGCGTTTACGTCCAATTATCATGACCACATTGGCCTTTGGTTTTGGTGTATTACCGCTTGCTCTGGCTTCAGGTGCGGGTGCAGGTAGCCAGCACTCAGTCGGTTATGGTGTACTTGGCGGCGTGATCAGCTCGACCTTGTTAGGTATCTTCTTTATCCCGGTATTCTACGTGTGGATTCGAAGTGTCTTTAAATACAAACCAAAACAACAAAATCAGGAGTATAAGTCGTAATGCAAAATGTATGGTCTATTACAGGTCGTAGCATTGCGGTATCTGCCCTTGCGCTTGCTTTGACGGCCTGTCAAAGCATGCGTAGTCCAGAGCCGGTTGCGCAGGCAGATATCCCGAGCAGCTATACCAATGCGTCTGGTACTTCTGTAGCAGAACAAGGTTATAAAAACTTTTTTGCTGATCAGCGCCTGTTACAAGTGCTGGATCTGGCATTAAACAATAACCGTGATTTGCGTATTGCTGCCCTCAATATTCAACGAGCTCAGCAACAGTATCAAATTACTGAAAACAACCAGTTACCGACGATTGGTGCCAGTGGTAGCGTATTGCGCCAAGACACCATGAATTCGCAGAATCGTGGTGCAGTGACAACTTATAATGTCGGACTGGGTGTAACTGCGTATGAACTGGATTTTTGGGGACGTGTCCGCAGCTTGCGTGACAATGCGCTAGATAACTTCCTGGCAACCCAAAGTGCGCGAGATGCGACGCAAATTGCCTTGATTGGTCAGGTATCTCAGGCTTGGCTCAGCTACTCGTTTGCCAATGCTAATCTGGCTTTGGCTGAACAAACGCTGAAAGCCCAGCTTGAATCGTTCAATCTGAACAAGAAACGTTTTGATGTCGGGATTGATAGCGAGCTTCCAGTGCGTCAGGCGCAAATCTCGGTTGAAACAGCACGTAATGATGTTGCGAATTACCGAACTCAGGTGGCACAGGCACAAAACCTGTTAAACCTGTTGGTCGGTCAGCAAGTGCCTGCGAATTTATTACCAGCACAACGCGTGACCCGCATCACTTCAAATACTGCATTGGGTTCAGGCTTGCCAAGTGATCTGCTGATTAACCGTCCAGATGTTCGTGCAGCAGAATACCGTCTGTCTGCGGCAGGTGCCAATATTGCGGCAGCACGTGCACGCCTGTTCCCGACGATTAGTTTGACCGGTTCAGCAGGTTATGCCTCTACGGATTTAGGCGACCTGTTTAAGTCGGGCAGTTTTGCCTGGTCATTTGGTCCGAGTCTGGATATTCCAATTTTTGATTGGGGTACCCGTCAGGCCAATATCCGTATTTCTGAAACCGATCAGCAAATTGCCTTGTCAGATTACGAAAAGTCGATTCAGACTGCTTTCCGTGAAGTGAATGATGCTTTGGCGGTACGTCAGAATATTGGTGATCGTCTTGCAGCTCAGCGCCGCCTGGTCGAAGCAACCAACACCACCTATCGCTTGTCTCAGGCACGTTTCCGCGCCGGAATTGACAGCTATCTGACGGTACTGGATGCACAGCGTGCGTCTTATGCAGCAGAACAAGGTTTGTTATTGCTTGAACAGGCCAATCTGAACAATCAGGTTGAAGTCTACAAAACCCTGGGGGGCGGCTTGAAAGTCAATACGACGGATACCTTGCCGAATACACCGTCTGTATCTGAACAGCGCCGTGCGGCAGAACAACCAGCGCAATAAATTCCAGACAGATCAGGAAAAGCTCACTTCGGTGGGCTTTTTTTTATTGCATTTTCGAGGCAGTTTTCCTATTGTCATAGACCAGCGATTTATTTAGAAAACATGCACATGTTACTTAGCAATCTGGAATCTGTACCGGGACATACTATTCGCCAGCAAATTGATGTGGTGTACGGCAGTACCGTACGCAGCAAACATGTCGGACGTGACTTATTGGCCGGCCTGAAAAATATTGTCGGTGGTGAGCTTACCGCCTATACCGAACTGCTGGAAGAATCCCGTCAGGAAGCCATGAACCGCATGATTGAAAAAGCCCGTAGTATGGGTGCCAATGCGATTGTCGGCATTCGTTTCTCGACCTCTAATATCGCCCAAGGTGCTTCTGAACTCTTTGTTTATGGGACAGCCGTAGTCGTTGATCCGATCATGCCGAAATTGCCCGACCCTTTTCCGCAGGCAGATTAAAGCATGGATGGTTTAATTCTCCAGATCATCATTTTTGCCATTCTGTTTAGTGTTGGTTTCGGTTTTGGACGTTATAACGAAGGTAAACATTTTCGTTATCTGGATGAACAGGAACAACGTCTGGCCTATATCCGGGTGAACAATAGCCGCTTCGTTGTGTCTGAATATTCCGGACAGATGATCAGCAGCAATGTGGTCATTTCCCATGATTATTTTAAATATGCGATTGCCAATGTACAGAATATGCTGGGTGGCCGTCTGACCAGCTATGAAAGTGTAGTAGAACGCGCACGACGTGAAGCGATTGTACGTTTAAAACTGGAAGCCGAAAAAATTGGTGCGACTCAGATTATGGGCATTCGGCTCAGCACGACTGAACTCGGTATGCAAGGTGGCATGGTGGAAGTCTTTGCTTATGGCACTGCAATCCAACAACCCGCTCAATCCGTTTAAACATCAGTTCAGAAAAAATCTATTGAGATAATCACGCCTGCTACGCGATCCGCGCAGTCAAATGACTCAACTCGAATCAGTTCGACACCTTTAGGATGAAATGTTGTAGAGGAAATAACTCAGACCGTTGCAATCTTCTTTATTGCAAACGGTTCTGTGCTAGGATCTTGAGAAGTCAGCAAAATAAATATAAATGACATGATGCAGTTTCTTCAGTCTATAAAAACGGCACTTCAATCCCGTCTGTATTTCTTTATTATTTTCCCAGCCATCATTGGATTTTATCTGATTTTACAGACCCTTACCCCTTTGAGCTGGTCAAGCTGCCTATTGATCAGCTGGAATATCGCGATTTACGCTTATTTATTATTGACCATAAAAAACTCTGGCGTATTGATCATGCTCATATCCTGCAACGCGCCATGCAACAGGATGCCAGCAAATGGATCATTCTGTTTCTGGTGATCACCACCCTCATCATGTGTTTTATAGCGATTATTATTGAAATTAATCACTTACCTAAAGATACTACCATCCGAACCGGTCATTTAATCTTGTCAGTTCTGACCATTATTTCAGCCTGGTTCTTGATGCATACGATTTTTGCAATTCATTATGCACATGACTTTTATTTTGCGCTCGACAAACAGCAACAAGGTGGACTGGATTTCCCCAATACCACCAGACCGACTTATCCAGACTTTCTATATTTTAGTTATATCATCGGGACTTCTGCGCAAACTGCAGATGTATCCATTACTTGCCAATCCATGCGGGTTCTCAATACCCTACATTTGCTTTTGGCTTACGGATTCAATACCACCATTCTGGCCATCAGCATTAACGTGACGGCAAACTTTATCAGCACTTAAGCTGGGTTTCTTGGATAGTGGCAATACACTGAAAATGGTGATCTACCGCCCAATTAGCTACCACTACCCAGCGTCTACCTAATCAGTTTTTAAATTAGGTCGATCACACTATTTGATTGCTTCAAGCGGTGAGACCTTTACGCAATTCATCTTCGACGATGCTGAGTTCAATTTCACTAAATTTACGAATCTCACCTTCCGCATGCTTTTCTAGCATGCCACCCAGCAAAGGCACTTTGACTTTGACTGTCCAGTTTAATTGAAACTGGATCTGGTCTTCATCTCCGGTAACTGCACGCTGACAGATGGCTTCGATCGGCAAGTTCGCACCGAGTTGTACCGTCGAAGTCATTTCATTCAGATCGCTGACATCGGTACGCTGCAAACGGAAGGCATCTTTGAGTAATTTTTTTGCGATATCCGGAATATTAACATCTAGATTATAAGCGCGTTTCAGGGTATACATATGCCCCTGCTTTTCCGAAACCAGGATTTCCAAGTTTTGCGCAGGAATTCGATGGCAAACTGCCTCATGCAAACGAATATCATTGGCCAAACGCTTAAATTCATCAATAGACACGCCATTGATAATTGCTTTCACGGTGAACTGATGTGCCATGCTATTTTTTCCTTATTTTTATTACGATATTCGCCTATGCCACTCTCGGCTGATGCGAATAAAAATCAGATACAGAGATGACTCTGCAATTTATATCAACTTTATAGCGGATGTCATTATTCTTTTATCGGGAAATTCCGGCAGCCCGGTCAATGTTTGCAACATAGTTTTACTGAAAGCTGTGCCTGTCCACAGCTGATCTGTAGCTGCGCTTCGCCATAATAAATCACGGCATGAAACTCATCGGCACCATCATCTAGACCGGAAACATAGTATTCAGTTCCAGCTGGGAAAGCCTGCAGCCAGTCAGCCTTATAAAAATCAGACACAGAATCAAACTGCAAATACAGTTCAGGCTCAGCTTCGATCTTCATCGCCAGTGCAATAAACTTCTGTAATTGTGCTTGATGAAAATCAATGATCATAGCGCTCCTGCCTTTTTAGTCCGGATCATTGCTCGCCAGACTCCGTACATTCTAAACGACTATTTCAAGAATAGGACTCGCGAGTCTTGAGGTTTTTCTAGCGCAAGATTATGGCTTGAAGGAGATAAATTATATGGGCTATTTCCGCCAAGCGGCAGAAAAAATCTGAGCTAAGGCATGAGATACCTTTTCTGAATTGCAATGGCTTAAGTACGTAGTCTGAGATCTTCAATCGTAGAAAATGACTGAAAGTGGTGTTCTAAGCACAGTCAGAATGCAAAAGTTCCCTACGAATTTCATGCCGGTGCTCTTCTCCAAAACGGTCGACATGTGCATAGAATACGCCATAGCGACCGACATAATATTCCAGTGACTGATCATAAAAATTCCAGAAAATAGACCATTCGCCTAAATCCATCTGACGAATCTGGGTACCACTGTGCATCGGCATTTTTTGTAATAGTTCTTGCTGTAACTGTTCGGCCTGTGCCCGATTCTCAATATGCACCTGCCGTTGAAAGAATAGCTGTGCCACATCGTCAAACAGTTCCAGTTCATAAGCATCCACCAGATGTACTTGCTGCTCTTGCTCGATGACCTCTTGTTCTGTCATGCTAGAAATCTGTGCTGGTTTTTCTGGACGCTGACACACCAGATGGCGCTGAGCTTTATAGATCTTTCTGCCTACGATCCAGGCAGCATTCAACATGAATAAAACACATAACAAGAGCAGTAATTTCAGCATGGTGGATGATCTCATATGACTAATTTTATTTTTATGGTTATAGGATCAAGATTCATTTGAATAGTCCCTTTTGACTCAGCATACGTCTATTTTTTATACAGTGCAAACTTGAGGCATATTTTTACTATTTATCTCCTCTGCTTGCTCATTTGTGCCCAGATTCAAACTTCGATTTATTTAAAAATGGATTTGCTTTGATTTTTTATTTTTAACGCTGTAATGAGATTGAAGAACTTGAGATAAACAAACAGAACAAATCAGCAACAGAACCGATCTTCACATTGATAAACCATAGTAAAGATTCTCAAAAAACTACAATATTGTTCTGTTTTTTACCCTCTTCTTTTTTATCCAATAAACCTTCCCTATAAATGTTCGAGAAAATGAATAATATTATGATTCGTGAAGGGAAGGTCGAAGATATACCTCAAATTATTCAGGTCATTCATGACAGCATTCAGTCCTGTGTACTGGATCATCAGCGTGAAGAAAGCAAAATTCAAACCTGGCTAGAAAAATTTGATCATGCCAGCCTGATTGTCGATATGCTGTATAACGATTGCTGGGTTTATCTCATCTATGACAAGGTCGTCGGGTTCTTATTGGTCAGTGATGCTGGAGAAATCCGGATGCATTATGTGGCCCAACACTGCCAAAGGCTGGGGTTTGGCACCGAGTTATTTCATCAAATGCATCACGCTTTATTAAAGAAAAAAATTCATCAGATTGAAATACAGTCTACTCAAACTGCCTTAAGTTATTATCAACACTGCGGCTTTCATCCCCATTCTGCCGAGTCAGAAGATGAATCGCGTTATCTGTATAAATATGTTTTTTAATCGGCCTCTTTTTCAATTTTTAATTGATCACGCCCTGCCTGTTTGGCGGCGTAGAGCTGCACATCTGCCGCTTTCATCAATTCATGAATATCTGCATAGCCATGGTTTTGTTCAACCCAGGCCGCGCCCATACTAACCGTAACATAATCTTTTGCATCTGGCCGATTCAGATGTTGCATACGCTGTTCCCGAATCTGGTTTAACACATTTTCCAGATTTTTCAGGGCAGTTTGCACCGGCATTCCAGTGAGCAGAATCGCAAACTCTTCACCACCATAACGTGCCAGATAGCCAGATGGTGGCAAAGCAGCTTGAATAATCCTGACCAGATTTTTCAGGATTTCATCGCCTTTTAAGTGACCATAGTAGTCATTATAGTTTTTAAAAAAATCGACATCGAGCATGGCAAAAATCAAGGTATGTTGCGGCTGTTGTTGGGTTTGTAAAAACTGCTGCTGGATTTCATGATTTAAGGCACGCCGGTTAAAAGCCCCGGTCAATGCATCAATATTCATCTGCTGTTCCAGTTTGGCATTCACTTCACGCAGCTGCTGAGTGCGTTCTTTGACTTTTTGATCAAGCGAATTATTGAGCGCGATCAGGTTCAGGTTTAGCTGTTCAGTCTCATAAGTTTGATGTGCATAATGTCTGGACTGCTGAAACATAATTAGTAAGGCATAGATACTGGTTGAGATAAAGAACAGATGCGTGGTTTTAATTACATTGATCAGCAACAGATAATCATTCAAAAAAGTTAGACAGAGGAAAATAATCGCAATCAGATTTAAACGCGAATAATGCTCTTTATAACGTAAGGTCTGATAAAAGCCGTAAATAAAATTACCAATGATGACTAAGGCAAAAATCGCACTAAATAGGGCCAGACGTTCGAATATCTCAGGAGGTGAAAATAGGGTAAAAATAATGTTAAAGACAAGTAATGCCACCGCGATATAATAAATCACAGGATTTAAATAGCGCCGGTTAAACAGATGCATATAACTAAGAAAAAAGAAGGCAGCAATAAAAGTAAACAGATACTCTAAGCGGGTTCCCCATAGCCAGTTGATATTGGTAAATACCGAATAGGCATAAGGTGCAGAAAACAGGTTATGCAGGGCCAAAAAGACAATAAACCAGCCAAAAACAAAGATACTTTTACTGTTACGTTCTCGTGATCCCCTAAATACCGAAAATAGAATGGTAAACACCCCCACCCCAAGTACCGCGCCGCAAACCATGGCAATAGTCATCATGAGCTGCTGGAATTGGCGATTGATGGTACCTGCAACGCCAATCTGCATCGGTCGCTCGAGACCGCCATGCAAGTGGGTATAATTTGAGGCCTGAATGCTTAAGGTAATATATTCAGTATCTGGAACAAAATAGCCAATACGCGGTGCTTTTTCAGTCACCTGTTTTTCAGGTGTAGTACTGATTTCCCCGAGCCGGACAATAAACTGTCCATTGACATATACCCGATAGGCACCGTATTGGGTCGGAATCCGAATTGCGATGCGTCGCCCGAGAAATTCTTTCGGAATTTTAAAATAGCCAATAAAGGTACCATAGCCAGAATTTGAACCCGCTAGAGTTTTAAAAGAGGCTGGCAATTCAACTGTTTTTGACTGGAGTACGGGGCTGGGCTGAACAATAAACTGACTCGGATAAAACAGCCATTTTCCCTGCAAGGCACTAGTGCTATGTTCGGTAAAATGAACTTCAGTAATATGGTCGTGAGATTGCTGCTGAAATGACGGCGAAGGGAGTTCATCCTGAGCGATTGCTGAACTTATGATGCAAGTCATCCAGCTCAAGGCACAGACAAATACGAAAAAACAGACATTCCTTATCAAGTTATGCAAATACGTTCTATCTCAAAATAATTCTTTATTATTCTTATAATCTACAAGGAATATTTTTGATTTCAAATCTTTTTAGATGTTTTTTGTAGCGTCTCCGGCACAGTCTATTTTGAAGCAACTGCACCGAAACCAGCGTATATCTTTGAATAAAAAATATATTTTATATTCAGCCAGTTAAATCATTTTAATCACGTGTTTTTACGTCAAACAATTCAATTTCAAAAATCAGGTTGGAATTGGCCGGAATGACTTTACCCATTTTGCGTTCGCCATAGGCCAAATGTGCAGGCACCATCAGTTTACGCTTACCGCCAACTTTCATTCCTAGAATACCCTGATCCCAACCTTTGATCACACGACCGGTACCAATGACAGTTTCAAAATAATTACCACGGTCAATAGAAGAATCAAACTTGGTTCCATCTTCCAGCCAGCCGGTATAGTGCGTGGTAATTAAGGCACCTTTTACCGCTTCTTTACCTTCGCCTACTTTTAAATCAATAATTTCAAGTTCGTTGATCATGGTTATTTACCTGAGAGGAGCATAAAATTCAAAGCTCAGTATAAACTGGATTGCTCTGTTTTTTTAAGCTTGGGACATTGATGGGTTAAAAGCTGAGTTCCTGAATATTCTTATCATTGAGTAAATACTGGGTTAATTCTTGATGATTCTTGGCCGATCCCATCAGAATCCAGCGTCCGACAATCTGTTGATCAATTTTTTTTTGTGAGGAATGCACCACTTTTAACTCATAACGTTTAAATAACATTTCGTAGTGATCGGAATCATTCTGATCGAATGGGCAGACGATTTCATAGCTGCGTTCCTGATTCAGAGATTCAATGCCACGCTGAACATACATTAATAGAACCAGCACCGCCATGACAATAAAAGTAGCCCAAATACTTAAGAGTTCATAGCCAGCACCGACTGCCATGCCGAGTGCTGCCGTCATCCAGATGGTAGTCGCGGTGGTAATTCCAGAAATACGGTTATCATCTTTCAGGATAACACCAGCGCCCAGAAAACCCAGCCCAGTCAAGACATTGGCGGCCAGCCGGTCAGGATTGGCCACGCCTATTTTCAGGGAGATAATGGTAAATAAACAGGAACTCAGACTAACCATAATCATGGTACGCAGTCCGGCAGATTTACTGTGATACTCACGCTCTGCACCAATAATTGCGCCGATCGCGACAGCCAGCAGTAAATCATAAAGTTCATGGTACATGGTGCAGCCCTGCGTATTCTTATCCCTCAGATATACGCAATTTGAGCTACAGGATACAAGTCCAGACTTGCATCCTTATTTGAACTTATTGTAACTGTTCCCACTCAACCAGCACTTGGCCCTGATCACCGATCAAGGTCCATTCACCATCCATCACATTAAGCTGCAACTGCATAGTGCGTTCGCATAACTGTGGCAATGCATCGGTAGTTGCAGTAGATAACTTCCACACTTCCACATTTTTTAAGGTTTTTAATTTGCTGCTGCGCTTATACCATTCGTCCACCGCAGAACCATAGGTGACGACTGCGACCTGCTTGCAACGCGCACTGGCCTTTTTGACTTTATCTTCGTCCGGGCTACCGACTTCAATCCATTTGACCAGTTGACCGGTCAGATCCTTTTCCCAGAGTGCCGGTTCATCGGTTTCAAACAGATCCTTGGTAAATTCCAGTGCTTCATCGGCATAGCGTGCATAGGCCAGAATACGCACCATCAAGCGTTCAATGGTTTCTGAAGGATGCAGCGCCATCGTTAACTGATAATCCTCATAACGATGCGTATCCATATCCGCAATATTCAAATCAACCTTATAAATCGTCGCTTTTAACGCCATCACATAATCCTCAAATTTGGCGCCTAGCATATAAGATTTAGCGCTATTTTGCTGAACAGATTTAGGCCAATAATTCATTCAGCGCACTAGAAACAGTACCATTATTTCTCTGGTTCCATACGACATTGCATCAGGGCAGTTTCAAAGGCCAGCCAATCCCGTGACTGTTGATAAATCACTTCTACCCGGTTATCAATGCCTTCATCTGCCGACTGATAATTAAACTGCTCAGGATTAAAATTAAAGCTTTTCCAGCCTTGATCCGTATTAAAAATTCCCTTGATTCTGAACCAGTCTTTTTGTTCACAGAGCAGATCCAGCAGATCATAAAAATTGAATTGCCAGCGTTTTGGCAATTTCCAGCCCGCAACCTGATAACCCTGCGCGCTTTCTACATAATGATAAGGCATTTGCTGAATCACTAAGGGCGTATCTGCTGAACGGGTGATCTGTTGCTGTTTTAACAAAGGCTGAATCTGACGGGCGGAACCCCGATAGTCCTGCTTGATCAGTTCGATATCGAGTTGTCCATGCTCGGTGAACAACCACTGTTGGGCATAAGGTTGATATTCTGTCTGAAGTTGCGTGAGTGCTGCGTGGTCTGCGGTTGTCATCAAGTCAGTATGTGAAATCACCACAATATGCGCTGCCTTGAGTTGGTCTGCGTACAGGTTTTGCTGAGTCCAGTCTCGATCATGCAAACGTGAACCATCTACCACTGTGACCAATGCCTGCATGTTTAAATGACTCTGCCAGTGCGGTTCGGTCAGCTGTTCCAGTAATTGGCCAGGATGCCCCAGTCCGGTAGGTTCGATAAACAGACGATCCGGTTTCACTTCTGACAGCAGGCGTGACAAGGCAATCTGCATCGGCAATTGGCTACTGCAACATAGACAACCACCCAACAGCTCTTTGACCGTATAACCCTGATCTTGCGGCAATAACTGCTGGTCTACCCCAATCTGGCCGAATTCATTCATTAGCACAGCCCAGATTTCCTGTTCCGGTTTTTGCTGTAATAAATGTTTGAGTAGTGTGGTTTTACCTGCACCCAAAAATCCGGAAATGATATGGACAGGAATAGCCTGCGACGCTGACAGAATTTTCAAAATCGACTCTCAAGAGATTGAATAGAAATAGCAATACTCTGCATTATAAAGCACAGTGTGACTTTAAAATGCGTGTTCTTCGCAAACACGGCGTGAAAATCACAGAGATAAAAATTAATGGAATGATCCCAAATTACCAATTTTCTATGTTAACTTTTATTTCAAATTGGATTTTTGAAATATTCACACACACTTTCATTAAATAAAACTCCGCATAATTAACAGAAATAAAACAACTTTCTCAGTTTTGTATCTGCTCAGTTATTACCTGCGTGTCGCTTTTGTTAATTGATTTGCTCAGTAAAATTTCAGTGCTTAGGATGGGCATCTGTCGAATTGATGTGATGGTCAGCTCGGCAGATTACATGACATGAATAAAAGGATGCCAAAAATGAAATATGCACAAATCTTACTTGCCACTACGCTTACTGCTGCTGCAGCCACCAGCTTTGCTGACAGTAAAACCACAGATGCGAAAACCACCACTGCAGAAGAAAAAGTGATTGTGACTACCCAGGAATTACCTGAATCCAATGCCCCGGTTGCAGGTGCATCTGCAGAGCAGCCTGCTGCCTCTGAAGCTGCTGCGGAAACTACGACACCTGCAAAACCTGCTGCACGTTAAGTGATTGAACAACTCGTTTAATCCTTCAATGAAGATATCAGGGACAGTAATTCTCCAGTAGGCTTTGTCCTATACTGCCCCCGATATTATTCTATGCTGAATCATGCTTGATGCTGGTTCAGCATTTTTATTGCATAAAATCTATTTATCACCATAGTCAAAACTGATCATAGAATTAATACAGGCTATCAAATTTTTATTATTTTTATAATTAAAATCAATTATTTATTTAAAAACCACCTATTTCAATCCAATATCATCCATATACTTAAGCTACTATCGCCTAACTTGTTTCTGGCTTCTAACTGTCCCTTAATAGCATCAAATGCAAGTCGATTGAGTGGACATTCGCTATGAGCAATACTAATTACACTACTGAAGTGGCAATCCTTGGCGCCGGCCCTGTAGGCTTAACCATTGCCAACTATCTGAGCAAGCAAGGCGTAGCTGTCACGATTGTCGAGCAACTGGATAGTTTGATTGATTATCCACGTGCGATTGGAATCGATGATGAATCCTTACGTACCATTCAATCTTTGGGTTTAGTCGATCAAGTCTTACCGCATACCACTCCGAATCATGCGATGCGCTTCTTGACGCCTAAAGGTCGCTGTTTTGCAGATATTCAGCCTTTAACACGTGAGTTTGGTTTCTCGCGCCGTAATGCCTTTATTCAGCCACAAGTCGATAACGTCCTACTGCAAGGCTTAAAGCAATATAAAAACACCCAAGTGCTATTTTCTCGTCAATTGACCCAGTTTAGTCAAGATGCTGACGGCGTAACACTCAATCTGCAAAATAAAGAGGGCGATGCAGAAACCATCCGCGCTCAATATCTGATTGCCTGTGATGGCGGTAATTCATATGTGCGCCGCAACCTGGGCATTGCCTTTGAAGGTGAAACCGCACCGAATCAATGGATCGTGATTGACCTTGAGAATGATCCGCTTGCTACACCACATATTTACTTATGTTGTGATCCGGTTCGTCCTTATGTATCAGCCGCATTGCCACATGGTATTCGCCGGTTTGAATTTATGGTTATGCCGGGTGAAACGCAGGAAGAACTGAGCAAACCGGAAAATATTGCCAAACTTCTGTCCAAGGTTTTACCAAGCACAGATGGTATCGAAGTGATCCGTCAGCGTGTCTATACCCATAATGCTCGTATTGCCGACAAGTTCCGTGTCGACCGTATTTTACTTGCCGGTGATGCAGCGCACATTATGCCGGTATGGCAAGGTCAGGGTTATAACAGCGGTATGCGTGATGCCTTTAATCTGGCTTGGAAAATGGCACTGGTTGTTCAAGGCAAAGCTGGCCCAGCACTTTTAGATTCTTATCAGATCGAACGTAAAGACCATGCCAAGGCGATGATTGACCTGTCGGTGATGGCAGGTCACATATTGGCACCACCGAAAAAATGGCAAGGTTTTGTTCGTGACGGCATTGCCTATGCCCTGAACTATATCAAACCGATCAAGCAGTATCTGCTGGAAATGCGCTTCAAACCAATGCCGAAATATCATGACGGCGCACTTTTGAGCAAGGGAGCCAAGAACTCTCCAGTCGGCAAAATGCTTATCCAGCCTCAGGTTCAGCTGGCTTCGGGTGAAACCGTATTACTGGATGAAGTGATCGGCAATGATTTTGCGATTATTGCCTGGGGTGTCGATCCGAAATGGGGTCTGAGCCCAGATACGTTGCAACAGTGGAAAACGCTCGGCGTGAAATTCATTCAGGTAATTCCTGCGGTACAATTGCAAAATAGCCAGCGTAAACAGTATGAAGATGTCATCACCATTGGTGATATCGGCACAGATATCCGCTCGTGGTTTGGCAACACGTCTGATTCAGTTGTGATCTTGCGTCCTGACCGTTTCGTAGCTGCCCTGGCCATTCCTCAATCGATGGAAAGCACCAGCCAGCAACTGTTTAAAAAGCTTTACCTGAAATAATATTAGGGTCACTTTTCACCACGCTTCGGCGTGGTTTTTTTTATTGTTTTAGATCTCCCGGACAATATATAGACCGAGGAATTAGACTCGGTACTCTTGAAACCACGGGATATCTTTCAGGGAATCACGGCGAGCCATCTGCTGCAGGAAGAGCCTAAACTCGTCAAATGGCGGTAAAATTTTCGCAGATATGGCGAAGATCAAACAGTAAGCCACATAGAGATCCGCCGCCGAGACTTTTTCACCCAACAGATAAGGACTAGCCTGCCCGATGCCCTGTTGCAGAAAATCAAATACGGCTACTTCATTCCCAAAACTTAAACTTCTCCGGTTCTTTTCAATATTTTCTGGCGACACCTGCAAATTTTTTATATCGATATATTCGGTGAAGGGTCCATGACAGAAAAACATCCATTTTAAATACGCCCCACGCTTCGGATCATCCAAAGCAGGTGCCAATCCTTTGTCACGATATTTATCTGCCAGATAGATAAAAATGGCGGCCATTTCTGAAATAATGACGCCTTGATCCACCAGACAGGGAACTTTTCCCATCGGATTGATCCGTGTATACGCCTGCTGATGCATATGCTCATAGGCAACTTCCACCTGCTCAATCTGATCTTCAATCTGCAATTCTTTCAGCAAAGGCAACAAGGTCAAGCCACGTGATTGTGGGTTGTTATAGAGCTTCATCATCCTGCTTCAACCGGTTTTTATTGTTAGAGGTTCAGTATAAAGTGATTTGCAGTCCCGATTTAAAAGGATGTGCTACAGATCATTTCTGTCGCACGGCTTTTTAGATGGGCAGATTGAAGGTTTAAATATTAAAAAAGATCCACACAAAACTTTTCTTTTAATACTTTCAAAATCAGATCAATCACCACATGTTTTTGATCCTTGCGATAATTGGCATACAGTCCAATCATCGGTAACGGTTCTAGGGTCTTTTTCACCACAATATTATCGCCGAGCAATGGAATCACATAGGCTGGCACCAGACTCCAGCCCACGCCCATTCCCACCAGATTGACATTGAGCAGAATATTGGTGGAATACTGCACCACATTCACTTTTAATTTGGACTGTTTAAAAAAATCCTGAATCAGCTTATGCAGTTGCGGTGAGGACTGCTCATCACTAATCACAAAGTCCTGATTTTCAAAACTCTTGATACTGACATAGAGCAAGGCCGCAGCCGGGGAATCTTTCGGCACGATCAGGGTTAGAGGCTCATCAAAAATGCGGATCGAATCAAACTCACTCAACTGCCCTGGATATCGGGTAAAGGCAATGTCAATCTGTCCATTTCTTAAAGCACTAAACTGTTCTGCATCGGTCAGACTGTGAAACTGTGCTTTCAGTTCAGGAAAATGCGCGCGGATATTCGGCATGATATAAGGAAAGACTTTCATTTCCGCGACCGGGACAAAACCGATATTCAGCTGGTCCTGCTGCGCATTGGCGATCTGTCTGGCAGTCTGAATGGCGCGCTCTGCATGCTCAAGACTCAGTAAAGCTTCTTTTAAAAACGCCTGTCCAGCTTCAGTTAGCCCGACCTTACGGTTATTCCGCTCCAGCAACTGTACGCCAACCTCACGTTCCAGATCCTTGATTTGCTGGCTCAATGAAGGCTGTACCGTATTTAATTTTTCCGCGGCACGGGTAAAGTTCAGTTCCTGCGCCACCGTAACGAAATAACGTAAATGCCTTAATTCCATTTTATAACTCCAAACTTGCCGGGCGCTTATTTTGCTTTTTGGCAACATACTGACGATAAACCAATATCGTCACAATGACGAGTGCGGCACTCAAAACATAAGTAGTTTCAAAGCCCCAATAGGCAATCAATACTCCCATTGCCACGGAACCGATCGCTAAACCCAGATCAAACAGGGTAAAGAAGGTTGAAATCGCATGTCCCATACGCTGTTTGTCGACCGACTGAATGGCCAAGGTCTGCAAACATGGGAATAGTGAACCATAACCGATGCCAATAAACACTGCCGACAACCATAATATCCATTGATTGGAAATCAGACTGACAATCACCAGACCAATGGCAAAGAAAATAAATGAAGGATAAATCACCGCACTGGGTCCCTTACGGTCATAAATCTTTCCAACCCAAGGTCTGACCAGCAACATGGATGCTGCAAATACAATAAAGAATACGCTGGTATAGCCCAAAAGCTGCTTGGTTTCACTAAATGCAGTAATAAAACTCATGATGCCCGAGTAGGCAAAAGCGGTTAGTAAAGCCACAAAACTTACCGCCAGAACTTTGACTTCCAGAATATCCTGCAAGCTCAAGCTGGTTTTTTCTGTGCTTATAGCTTCAGGTTTTGGTAACTCTGTGATTTTGAGCATCCAACAGAAAATGAGCCCCAAAGAAATGATAACGGCAAGAATGCCAAATAAGACTTTGAAGCTGGTGAACTGAATTACGGTCAATGCCAGCAAGGGCCCAAAAACCACACCCAGATTGGTCGACATGACGAAATAGCCCATGCCCTCACCTTTGCGCTGTTCAGGAATAAATTCATTAGCGACGGGTACTGCCACCGTGGTCAGAATACTGAACCAGATACCATGTAAAAAACGCACCAGCAACAGCGACCACATGCTATCTACCAGCAAATAACTAAAGGAAAATAAGGCAAAAATCACGCCTGCACCGCGCATCGAGATTTTCGATGATCATGCCGGAAAATGGCCGAACCGCAATCGAAGAGGCCAAAAATAGCGTCAGCGCCAGACCTGCTTCTTTTACCGAACCGCCCAGATCTTTCATGATGTAAATCGGCAAGATGGTCAGTAAGGCAAAGTAATAAACGAACAGGAAAAAATTATTGAATAAGCACAAGATAAATGAGCGATTCCATAACCGCTCAGCGCTAACTGACATAATCACCAACTTTTAAAATTTGTAGAGAAATAGCACCAACTCAGGCTTGAACAGTAACCGGATGCAAGGCCAACTCGACCAGATTCTGGATATAGTGCTCATCCGGAATCCGGTTGAAAAAAATAATCTGGTAATGAATCGGACCGTATAAGGTATCCAGCATCAAATCAAAAGGATAATCCGCGCGGATTTCTCCGCGTTCAATCGCTTGCTGAATCAGTTGATGGGTCTGTTGCCGACGTGGCAAGAGATATTGTTGAAAGAACTCACCTGCCAGTTCGCGATGATTGGCAATCACTACCAGCAAAGCCCGACCGACCGGATGATTCAGCGCTTGAGATAAAGAACCGAGTTGTTGAATGAGATTGCTTTTCAGGCTTTTAGAGGCATCCAGCTCAAATACCGAGGCTGTATGCTGTTTGAAAGTGTCTAGCACCAGTTCCGATTTATGTTTCCACCAGCGATAAATCGTGGACTTGCCGACGCCGGCACGTGCCGCCACATCTTCAATGGTTAACTGATGATATTCACATTCTGCCAGCGCATCTGCGACTGCCTGTAAAATGCACTGCTGTCGTCGGGAACTTTTTTCGTCACTGCTCATATTTTTCTACTTAACTTTAAGATCTAAAAATCGAAACGATACGTATCGTTTTATGTTAGAGTAAAAAATGATAAAGCTCCAGTGAAAAGCTGAAATTGATGCAAAAAAAAAGACCTTCTAAGGAAGGTCTTTTCTCAATCACGATTTAACTTAACTCTGTGCAGTCTTTTTATAAATGCTGCAAGAAGGATGATGATTTTCTTGCAAACGCGCGACTTTACGCTGTTCCGCTGCTTCAAAACGGCAACGTTTCCAGTCATTGTCCAGATTCAAAGCTGGAATCTGTTTTGGTTTACCATTTTCATCCACCGCGACCATGGTGAAATAACAGCTATTGGTATGACGTACCGTTCTCTTTTGAATATTCTGAGCTTCTACACGAATCCCGATTTCCATCGAGGTACGGCCAACATGATTCACACTGGCCAGAAATGTAACCAATTCACCGACGTGAATTGGCTCTTTAAAATTCACCTTGTCTACAGATAAGGTCACGACATAACTACCCGAATAGCGACTTGCACACGCATACGCCACCTGATCCAATAATTTCAGAATGGTTCCACCATGAACATTTCCTGAAAAATTTGCCATATCTGGCGTCATGAGAACTGACATCGTTAACTCTGACTGGTCATCCGACACTGCTGCAATTTGATCTAAAGGGGCCATCGTTTTCTTTGAACTCTTTGAATGACAAGGTTATCGTTTATTATTATAGCGTTTTTAACATGAATAAAATGTTCAATTCGGCAAATGAAGCATCACAATTATTGATATAGAAAATGTATTCATACAGAAAAAAATATATTTAATTGCTTAAAATCTCAGTTAGAAAGTTAAGTGCCAATAAATCAACACTTATTTATCTGGGGTTGATCACACAGCAACTGAGAATTTTTCACTGTTTTAAGCTCTGAACAAAAATAATTCAGGAAAATAAAAAGGCTCTGCGTGATTTAAAGCATCACTGGCCTGAGCATTTCCTGCGCCACGTTCTGATAACTTAAAATTTGTTGACCATCCAAGGTCGTTTCAACGGTAAAAGAACCATCCTGATGGGTCGCGGTCACTGTAAAAATATAGTGTTCGAATTGTGCCAGTTTGACCTGCTGTCCAATTTTAATATGCATCATGATGTCTACATCTGTGTAGTGATCTTTTCAAACTGCATTCTGGCATGAACATCGATGCTTTTGAATATTTGATCAACTTAAGTATACGAATAATAATATTAAAATTTTAATTTAAGACGAATAAGGCTTATTATTTAAAACAATATACTTATAATTCAATTTGTTATATTTAAAATTAATTTTATCTTTTGCGATAATTCCGACTGATTGATACACATAGGCAATCATCTTATCTTTTATAACAATCAGTTAAGCGTTACAGCCGATGATCCGTTATCCTTTTGATTGAATATCCCTATACTGCGATATAGGAATAAACAGAAATTTCAAAAAAAAGATTTATTGAGCTTGATGTTTATGTACCACAAACTGTGGAATCCGATGTCCTTGAGCATAATCATGTTTTTGGTAGGCTTGTGAAATTTCCATCAACTTTAACTGGGTCGCCTCGGCACCAGCCTGCATGGTGAGTTCCCTGCCACGTACATCAAAGATATGGCCTTTTTCGCGTAAGTCCGGCTGAATCACCACATCTGCATGCTTTAATTCTTCATGTGCCAGATGTTGCTGCATAATATTAATGTTCTGATTAAACAGTCCCCAGACATTGCTGGTTTCCGTGTGAATGGGCTGTGCCAGAATATCCACCGCAATCACAATATCGGCTCCCAGCTCACGTGCCACATCGACCGGCACCGGACTGACTAGACCACCATCTACATATTCTTTACCTTGAATGATGGTCGGAATAAACATACTCGGAATCGAGACTGAAGCACGTACCGCCTGTCCGGTATTGCCATAGTTAAAGACGACTTTCTTGCCTTCTTTCAGCGCGGTTGCTACCACAAACATTGGGATTTTCATGGCTTCAAGCGGGGTTTGATCGACCTGCAAATTGACATAATCTTCAACTTTCTTGCCATCAAAAAAGCCTTTTCTGGCTAGTTTGATATCACGGACATCATTCGGTCGCATGCTGAGGGCAATATTGCGCAGTTCAATCGCCGGTTTACCACTTGCATAAATGGATCCCACAATGCTGCCCGCACTGGTTCCGACAATAAAATCTGGTTGAATACCCGCCTGTTCCAGTACTTCCAACGCACCAATATGCGCATAGCCACGAGCACCGCCACTGCCCAGAACTAAAGCAACTACCGGACGTTGCTGGGTTTGCTTGATCTTTTGAAAATCAATTTGATTCGGACGTGCCTGAGCTTCTCCGCGTTGTGCAGCAGGTTGTAGATGACTGGTCGCCGCTTGGGCTGTCATGGGGGTCGTTTGGCAAGCACTTAGGCCAAATGTACCCAGTATCACCATACTCAACACATATTTCTGCATGCAGAGAATGTCCTCATTAATCTAAAGCAGCATAGTGTATAAACACATGCATAAATAGTCTGTAGAATTTCGTAAAACTGTCATACAGTTCAGCTACTTTATCTTCATTTTTCCCATAACTGTATGCCTTCAATCTCACTGTACCGGATTTTCCTGATTTTCCTGCAACTGGGCTGCATTTCATTTGGCGGTCCAGCGGCGCATCTGGTGTTTTTTCACCGAAAATTTGTGACCCAACTGCAATGGTTGAATGACACCCAGTACAGTCAACTGGTCGCTTTGGCACAACTTTTACCCGGACCGAGCAGCAGTCAGGTGGGGCTGTCGATCGGTTATCTGCAACGAGGCTATACTGGTGCAGTGATCGCATGGCTGGGTTTTACCCTGCCCTCAATGATTCTGATGACCTTGGTAGCACTCTTGGGTCAAAGCTATTTTCATATTTTAAACTCAAACAGCTTTCATACCATCCAGTTAATTGTATTTTCTGTCATCGCCTGGGCATTCTGGCAAATGCTGAGAAGCTTTTGTAAATCGGCTTGGCAATACGCTGTCTTAATCCTCTCTGTCGTAGTACTGATAGTCGTTTCAGTGAGTTTTAATCAGATTCTGGTGATTATACTGGGCGCAATCTGTGGACTCTTGGCTGGACATTTTTCCCAATCAGATTCGAAACCCAAAGAAATTAACAAAACGGCAATCAGCTCGCCATATATTCGATCTGCCGCTGCACCCTATTGGCTGCTGGCATTTATCTTGCCGTTTGTTCTGCTCCCCTTAGCTGGAAAATTATGGGATGAATCAGACCTGCTATTTTTTTCCAATTTCTATCAAACCGGTTCATTGGTATTTGGTGGTGGTCATGTGATTCTGCCTTTGCTGTATCAGGACTTTGTCACAACCGGTTTGGTGAGTGCCCAATCTTTTGATCTTGGCTATGCATTTGCCCAGCTGATGCCGGGGCCTTTATTCAGTTTTGCCAGTTATATTGGTGCTTTGCTACCTTGGACTCCCTATGTCTGGCTGAATACAGTGCTAGCGACCTGTGCAATCTTTTTACCTTCATTTTTTCTGATTTTTGCCACCCTGCCTTACTGGTCATGGTTGATGCAGCAGCGCCATATTCATCAGGCGGTGATGGGCATCAATGCTGCGGTGGTGGGTTTGTTACTGTATTTACTGCTGGATCTTTCACAACGCTATTTTAGTTATGGCTCTGATCTGATCTTTGTGGCGGTGATGATTGCCCTGCTACGCTCAAAACTACCGGTCTGGTTCAGCCTGATTTTGGGCTTCGTGCTTTATCAAAGTTATTTAAATTTCTTCTAAAGAAAACTTTGGCACAAAAAAAGCCCCGAATGATCGGGGCTTTTTGCTTCAAGTCTTACCAGATATCTGATTTAACCTTGTCTTTAAATTTAGGATGGTTATCCAGTTTAAATTCAGGTTCTTTCACACCACGCTTCAGCTGACCGGTATAGTCTTTGAGTAGCATCAGCAGGAATGGCATCAGCAACAGGATCGCAATCAAGTTGATACTTGCCATGACACCCATGAACAGATCTGCCATATTCCAGATCAACGGCACACTGGCTATGGAACCGAAATACACCATCACCAATACAAATAAGCGGAAAATCAACATCACCCGGCTATTGTTATTGATGAACTGAACGTTTCCTTCGGCATAGGCATAGTTACCGATAATCGAGGAATAGGCAAACAGGAACAGAATCAAAGCCAGGAAGTCATCGCCCCAGGCACCAATCTGGCTTTCAAGCGCCATCTGGGTCAAGGTCACGCCTTCAAAGCCTGCATTTTCATACAGACCCGAAACCAGAATAATAATCGCGGTACATGAACACACCACAAAGGTATCTACAAATACTCCGAGCATCTGTACCAGACCCTGGTTGACCGGATGTTTGACATCGGAAGCTGCAGCAGCATTCGGTGCCGAACCCATCCCTGCCTCGTTAGAGAACAGACCACGCTTGATGCCCATCATCATCGCCATAGATACCATGGCGCCAAAGAATCCACCAGCGGCGGCTTCAAATTCAAAGGCTTTACTGAAAATGAGCTGGAAGATGGATGGGAGCAAATCGTAATTGATGACCGCAATATACAAAGCCACAGCCAGATAAAGCACAGCCATAAACGGCACAAAGCTTTCCGCAACTTTCGCAATCCGTTTAATCCCGCCAAAAATGATCACCGCAGTCATCAAGACCAGAAACAATCCGACCCAGGAAATTTCCAGATTCAGGCCGCCTAATGGCAGAATCAGGTTCGCCTGATCCCAGCCCCAAGCATGAGAGGTTGCTCCGGTAATGGCATTGGCCTGAACTGCATTGAAGACAAAACCATAAGTCGTGATCAATGCAATCGCAAAGACAATCCCGAGCCATTTCTGTTTCAGGCCTTGAGTAATGTAATAAGCTGGACCACCACGGAATTGCTGGTTTTTGTTATCTCGCACCTTAAACAACTGTGCCAAAGAGGATTCAACAAAAGCAGAACTCATGCCCAAAAAGGCAGTAAACCACATCCAGAACACGGCACCGGGGCCACCAATCGCAATCGCAATGGCGACACCCGCGACATTGCCCACACCGACCCGGCTTGCCAGTCCAGTGACAAAGGCCTGAAACGGGGTAATGCCGTGCGTATCCTGAACCTTGCCACGGCTATTTTTCATGACTTTCATGCTGTGCCAGAACAAACGAATTTGTACTGCACCCGTCATGATCGTGTAGAAAATACCGACTGCGACCAGAAACACCACCAGAAAATCCCATAAAGGGCCATTCAGGGCATTAATCCAGCCGAGTAAGGTTTCATTTAACTGATCATTCATGTCACATCCTTATGAGCCTATGACTCATCGTATCAGGCATAAAAATTATGCAAAAAACTTCAAAATCATCTGAATAACAGTAGCATTGATTAAGTCAACGAAGAACGCACCACATAATGGAACAATCAGGAAGGCCTTATGCGATGCACCATACATATTAGTAATCGCCTGCATATTGGCAACCGCTGTTGGCGTTGCACCCATACCGAAACCACAATGACCTGCTGCAAGTACCGCAGCATCATAGTTTTTGCCCATGATGCGAAAAGTGACGAAAGCTGCATACAAAGCCATGGTGATGGTTTGCGCACCCAGAATCACCATAAGTGGTCCTGCAAGGTCAGCCAATTGCCATAATTTCAATGATAACAATGCCATTGCCAAGTACAGCGACAATGAAGCATTACCGAACACATCAATCGCACGATCGAAAATCTGAACTTTGAAAATACCTTCCAGTACATTACGCAGGATGACACCACCTGCCAATGCCCACACAAATGTCGGCAGTTCAAATGCAGTACCTTTACTGAAACCCGTCATGAACTCTGCAAAAGCCAAACAGCCTGCGAACAGGCCCAAGGTCGTGATTGCATTATCAGCGGTAATTAAACGCACCTGATGCGGATATTCAAATGGAATATATTCGGTCGAGTTGATATCCATTGGCGTGCTGTCACGCTTTTCGATTTGTTGATCCGTACGTGCAATTGCGAGATTATGACGGTTAATCAGCAGTTTTGCTAAAGGACCACCAATAATCCCACCGATAATCAGACCAAAAGTGGCACTGGCCATCCCCAGTGCAAGCGCCCCCTGAATGCCATGTTCAACCTCAAAAATCTCACCCCATGCACCTGCAGTACCATGACCACCGGTTAAGGTAATTGAACCTGCAATCAGGCCAATCAATGGGTCAATACCGAGCAAGGTGGCCAGACTCATGCCGACTGCATTTTGTAAGATAATAAAAGTTGAAATAGCGAACAGGAAGATTACCAGACCGATGCCGCCTTCACGCAACTTGGAAAAGTTTGCACTGAGACCGATCGAGGCAAAGAAGATCAGCATAAAACTGGTTTGTAGCTCTGAACTGGTGGTGATGCTGTATCCCCACAGTGAATGCACCAGTAATGAGATAATCGCAGCAACCAAACCGCCTGCAACCGGCTCAGGAATATTGTAGCGCTTTAAAAAATCGATTTTATTAACCAGGAATCGGCCGAGTAACAAAACAATGACTGCGGCAATCAAGGTATAAAATGCGTTAAAAGTAAAATCCATAATTTTTTGCCCAAGATGATTTTGAATTTTTTATTTTTCTAAAAGTTATGGAGTGCGCTAGATTTCTAGCTCGCTCATTAGATGTTCATCTGGAAATATCCTGATTTGATCTATCACCTTTAGAAAAACAAACCGATTTATCATCTCTTTCAAACTTATGAATATCATCATCACGATCATATTCAACAAATGAGAGATTTATAAAAGCAACACCTTTTCTATTCCGATACTCAGTCTGTTGTAAAATTGCAGACAATTTTCAAACAGATGCGCATGCTGGTAAAAAAACTGTGTTTTAAGCTCAAAAAAAACATTCAGTGCTTGATGAGTGCTTTCAACCTAAAGACTTCATTCAAGCCATCTGGAATCGCGTTATTTAAAACAGATCTTAATCACGAAATGCATGAATTAAGATGAAAAGTCGTACATTATGCTGTTTCTTCGTATCAGGTTTTATTTCTTTTTATTAGCAATAGTTAATTTACCTATAAAAAATAATTATAAATTCTCATTTTTATATGAAGATTAATCTATATTTTAATTCAAAAAAAATATTAATCTTTTACTCGACACAAAATGAAACAGGGATCTTGAAATTAAATTATCTTGATTTTCAGTCAAAATAAACCAGTTCTCTGTGTGAAATTGTTATTGTTGAATGGTTCAAGCACTTGGGTTTTAAGCCATTTTTTAAATCAAAGACCAACTTTATGACTAAATCCATTGCTATCACTTAGGCGATTTATGCTCAGCTAAAAGAATGCGAAATTTCATTATTCAAGTCATTTTGTTGACAAATGGTTTTTTCAGCTAGCGAAGAATTAAATTTTCCTATCCCCCGTTCTGTTTGTTTAGTTTATAGTCATTGCAAACTCAATAAGGATATTCGACTGGACCCCATAATGGATCAAAATCTTGTTCATGCTGTAGATCACACCATCACTTCTCGCCATTCAGTGCGTGCTTTTTTAAATACCCCCGTTAGTACAGACACCTTAAAAGAGATTCTGGCGGTGGCCAGCCGCGCACCTTCAGGAACCAATACCCAACCCTGGAAAGTGTATGTGGTAACAGGTAAAAAGCGTGATGAACTCGTGCAGCAGGTTTGTCAGGCACAAATGCAAATCTATGCAAATCCGGAATTGTCGCAGCAGTATCAGGAAACTTTTGCCTATTATCCTGAACAATGGATCTCGCCATTTATTGAACGTCGTCGTGAAAATGGCTGGGGTTTATATGGCTTGCTGAATATTCAGAAAGGCGAAAAGGAAAAAATGGCGCGTCAGCAGCTGCGTAATTTTGAATTATTTGATGCGCCTGTCGGCCTGTTCTTTACCGTCCATCGTTCTTTGGCGATTGGTTCCAAAATGGATGTTTCCATGATGATCCAGAATGTCATGCTGGCAGCAAAAGCCCGCGGTCTGGACACCTGTCCGCAGGCTGCCTGGAATCATTTTCACCCGATCGTGCTTGATCTGGTCGGCGCACCTGATGATGAAGAGCTGGTCTGCGGTATGGCACTGGGTTATGCCGACCCAGAGCAGATTATTAACAGCTTTATTACCCCGCGTGTTCCCGTAGAGGAATTTGCCGTATTTATCGATGAGTGATGCAAGCAGGGCTAAGCCAACTTGCTTAGCCCTCTGCTCAATCCAGCATTTTTAATATATTAGAGAACGCCCAGCATCTATGCATTTTTCAAGATTGGCATCTTGATTTTAAAAATCGCCCAAGCGGAAATACCTACAAAAACCAGCATGATCAATGCCATATTTAATAAGGCATGCCAGATCAGAAAATTCAGTAATACACCGCCCAATAAGCCACAGACAAATTGCATACTGCCCATAATCGCACTGGCGGTTCCCGCCCGCTCGCCCTGTTCAGCCATTGCCAGAGCCATGGCATTCGGACCAGTAAACCCGATAGATGCCACCACAATAAACATGCCTAACAACACCCAGAACACAGAATCGACGTCCAGACAGCCCAGCAAGATTAACCCTAATACACCGGTAAACTGCAGACAGGTGCCGATTTTCAAGCGCTGTAATATCGAGAATCGCCCAGCCAGACGTTTATTCAAGGTCGAAAACAGCATGATCCCGAAGGCATTGGCACCAAAGGCATAAGCAAACTGCTGCTCAGTCAGCTGATAACGATCCATCAGAATGGTAGAAGAAGCACTGATATAACAGAACATCACTGCACCGGAAAAACAGCCAGCATAGAGCGGGCGTCGAAAGCTTGGATCCTGAAAAATAGTACGGTACAAACTTAATACCTGCTGGAAGTTCAGCTTGAGACGACGTTCTGGCTCCAGGGTTTCTTTAAATAGAAAATGTACACAGGCCAGACTCAACAGACCGCAGCCCATCAGCACCAAGAAGATCACATTCCATTCATAAAACATCAATACCCAGGCCCCCAGACTCGGAGCGATGATTGGTGCAATCGCAGTCACAATCATCATGCTGGCAAAGGCCTGAGCTGCTGAATGCATATCCAGGCGATCACGAATTGCAGCACGTGCCATGACCACCCCGACACAGCCACCTAAGGCTTGCAGAATCCGTGCAGCGATCAGACTCCATTCATCCTGCGCAAAGACACACAGCAAACTTGCCACAATGTATAAACACAGCCCAAAATACAGTGGCGGTTTACGCCCAATCCGGTCACTGATCGGACCATAAATCAGTTGCCCGATCGCCAGACCGAAGAAATAAGCCGGCAGGCTGTTAGAAACCATCTGGGTGCTGACACCAAAATCTGCTGCCATGGCCGGCAAGGCCGAAAGATACATATCAATGGATAAAGGCCCGAGTGCACTCAGTGTTGCCAGCAAAACAATCCAGGACATGGCATAAGGTTGTTGTACTATTTTATTCGATGTCATAAGCATGAAGATTTAAAGCGCTAATATGCAGACAAATTAACACAGTGCATAGTATGATTTAGCCTGAAATGAAGATTTATAAATATACTATTTTCATTAGCCTATTCAGATTCAGCTCTAAGACTGCAGTATAAAGGACGACCTTTGAAATCTTGGCTCACTCGTCTCAAGCAAACCACCTATAACACGACCTTGATGTATAACCTGCGCATGATGACGGCATTTGCAGGTACCGCCTTTGTTCCCTATTTTATGGGACAACAATTGATGACGATCCCATTGACTTTAGGGGTGGTCGCAGCCGGTTTAAGCGATATTGATGACCGCTTTTCGGTGCGGATTTTAAATCTGCTCTACACCTACATTGGCTTCTTTATTACGGCAGTAGGCGTATATCTGCTTTTTCCTTATCCCTTGCTGTTTGCCTTGGCCTTAATTGTGTCCTGTATTGCCCTGATTTTGCTGGGTTCACTAGGGCGACGCTATGCCACGATTTCCTACGGCTGTCTGGTGATTTCCGTTTATTCCATGCTCGGGGTAGAGCTGTTTGATGAATGGTATAAACAGGCTGGTTTATTGGTCATCGGCGCGATGTGGTACGGTCTGCTGTCGACCCTCAGTTTCCTGATCTTCCCTGCCCGGTTGGCGCAAGACAAGCTTGCCATTTCCTATTCTGCTCTCGGTGACTTTTTATATACCAAGTCCAATCTGTTTGATGTGGACATGACCCCGAAAAGCTATCAGCAAAGCATGATTGAACTCTCGCTTGAAAATGGGAAACTGATTGCGATTTTTAATGAGATGAAAACTGCCCTTTTGACTCGCCTGAAAGGTGACCGGGGGCAAAAAGACACCCGTCGCAGCCTGCAATATTATTTTGTCGCGCAGGATATTCATGAACGTGCCGATTCAGCGCATATTGATTATCAGAAACTGGCCAAGATTTTCCAGCATAGCGATATCCTGTTCCGCTTCCAGCGCATTATGTCAATTCAGGGCAAAGCCTGTAAGGACCTGAGTGAAAGTTTGCTAATGCGCAAACCTTATGTACATAACCAGCGCTTCAAGCATGCCTTTGATAACCTGAGACAGTCTCTGGATAAGTTACGTCAGGAGCAGCAGTATGATCAGGTCTGGATCAGTGCCCTGTTTGCGCTGTTTCAAAACCTGAAATCGATTGATGCCCAGTTACGCAACCTGGAAACCGAGCAAAATATCAAGTCCGAGCGTTTCAAACATATCGAAAACCAGCTCAGAGATGATGACCTGAAAGGCTGGGATGACATCAAGATTCGGATTAAACAGCATTTGACACCCGAATCGGTGCTGTTCCGGCATGCCATTCGCCTGTCGATTGTGCTGCTGATCAGCTATATCTTCGTACAGGTCAGCAATATTGAATATGGTTACTGGATTTTATTGACCGCACTCTTTGTCAGCCAGCCCAACTTTAACGCCACCAAACGCCGTTTACGTCTGCGTATTGTCGGTACGTTGGTCGGTATTATCCTCGGTTATGCCATTTTGTATTTTGTGCCTTCCATCGAAGGACAATTATTGCTTCTGGTATTCAGCGGAATTCTGTTCTTTGAATTGCGCAGTAAACAGTATGCACAGGCCACCGCCTTTATCACGATTTTAGCCTTGATCAACTTCAATCTGGACGGTATGGGCTATGCTGCGGCCATCCCGCGTATGATTGACACCTTGATTGGCTGTGCCATTGCCTGGTTCGGTGTCAGCTTTATTTTTCCAGACTGGAAGTTCCGACGTTTGCCGCGCAGTATCAAACGCAGCTTGCAGGCAGAAGCAGATTATTTGAGTGAAGTGATCGAGCAGTATAAATCAGGACGTAATAATGGCCTGAAATATCGGATTGTGCGCCGTGCTGCCCATAATACCGATGCCGAGGTGGCTTCACTGATTTCGACACTGGCCACTGAACCGGATATTGATCCGGTACAAAAATCACTAGCCTTTGAGTTCCTTTGTCTGAACCATACTTTTATCAGTTATATTGCCGCACTGGGTGCACACCGGGAAAAAATTGAAGATCAGGACATTCTGAATTTACTGGACAAAGCACTCGAGAACATTCGTGGTGCATTGTTACGAGATGAAATGCCCGATTTAAGTGCGCAAAATATGATTGCTCATATTCGACAGCGCCTGGCTCAAGATCAGGAGCAAGATCAGAAATCCCTGATCATTTTGCAGCAGCTGTCTTTAATGTTCAGCATTTTAAAGCAGTTGAGTCAACTCAAACAAAGTTTGAGTCATGAGCGTGATGAACAGGCAACTGAATTAGGTTCATTATAATTTGGCTGATTTTGGAACAATATACTCACTGAATTGGTACAATTAGTGCTAAACTTTTTACAGTTTAAAATCTGCTAATTTCATTATGACCGCGAAAAATTTATACGCTTATACCCTACAGCCTGTGAACTATGAAATTTCAGAAGCCGAGCAGCGTCATGCTCAGCTGGTGATCTGGCGTAGTACCAATAAAATTGGCATGAAAGCATGGCTGATCATGGGTGCTGTTGTTGCACTTTCTATTCTGGGCATTCTGCTCCTGAAGAACTATTCTACCGTGTTCTGCTGGGTGGCCATTGTCTGTGTGGTGTTGTATTACCTGATCCGTACCTTTGGTCTGGAATGGTATGTTAAACGCAAGATGAATGAATTTCCGGTACAGGAAATCAAAGGTGTTCGCCTGGGCGTGCAACCACATGGCATCGTGATGCGCCAGAAAATGGGCATGCAAGAAGGTGTTGGCGCGATTAGCTGGAAAGACATCTATGAATGGTACAACACACCAGAATTCATGTTGGTCAATTTCAAAGTAAAAGGCCAGCAAGGTGCGTATATCCTGCCGAAACGTCTGGACAGCAAAAACTTCTCTTTCGCCACGATTCGCAAGCATCTGGAAGCAGAAGTCGGCGCAGCAAAACAAATCTAAACTGTTCTTTCTTCAGTGAAAAACCTCCTGTCCCGGCATGGAGGTTTTTTTAATCTCAAAACAATAAATGATAATGAGAATAAATATTATCCTCAACACCTATAATTCGAGCTTAAACTTCAGTTATAATTTTGCCACTTTTATAGATCTCACCCTTAATCTGACGACCATGTTTAAAAAGACATTTTTCCAAATCCACTGGTTTCTGGGGATTACAGCAGGTTTAATCCTCTCGATAATGGGGGTCACTGGCGCAATCTATTCCTATGAACAACAAATATTAAAATGGATGAATAGCGACAGTTATACGGTTCAGGTTCGGCAACGTGACAAACTCACGCCTTCCGAGCTGTATCAGCACTTTAACCGTACTGCGCCTGACATGAAGATCAACAGTATTACCGTGGCACAAGATCCAAGTGCTTCGAGTACCGTGAATGTTGCCAAAGAAGGCGCACGGCGTGGTCAGAACATCATGATCAACCCGTATACTGCGGAAGTCTTGCCAGAGATTAAGGGTCGGGAGTTTTTCCAGTTTGTTCAGCAACTGCATCGTAATTTGACGGTTGGTCCAGTAGGTAAGCAGATTACCGGTGCCTGTACCCTGATGCTGATCTTTTTTGTCTTGTCAGGTCTGTACCTGCGCTGGCCGAAACGTCATTCGATCAAGCAATGGTTCTTTGTAAAACCTCAGTTGAAAGGCCGTAATTTTATCTGGGATCTGCATGCTGTTGTGGGGACCTGGGTGG
>CAUPZU010000013.1:0-86971 GCA_963516025.1 Acinetobacter lwoffii | reverse complement strand
TAATCCACCCGATCGCAATGGACCCAGGTCTACGTTTTGCGATCCGTGAAGGCGGTCGTACAGTGGGTGCTGGTGTAGTTGCTAAAGTAACTGCATAATCATAGAATAAGACAAGCAGGTTGGAGCTTAGGCTCCAACTTGTTGTTTTGCAGGTCAGTAGTTCAATTGGTAGAGCGTCGGTCTCCAAAACCGAATGTTGGGGGTTCGAGTCCCTCCTGACCTGCCAAGTTTCTAAAAAGACGCTTGATGTCGGCAAAATTGGTCATATAATAAGTCGCGAAACCTACGACGAGTACAAAAATGTCGAATGAAAAATCACGCGACGCATTAGGCGAAGCGGCAATTCCTCAAAGAAATAATCCTGCAGTAGATGTAAGTTCTGGTTCTCCATTAGACATGGTTCTATGGGTTATCGCCTTGATTTTATTGGTTGGTGCAATGATGGTAAACCAATATTTACCAGCGTACTGGGCACCTGCGAATGATATTTGGGTGCGCGTTGGGGTGATTTTGGCTTGTATCGTTGCAGCATTCGGTTTATTATACGCCACCCATCAAGGCAAAGGCTTTATTCGTCTGTTGAAAGATGCACGAATTGAGTTGCGTCGAGTGACCTGGCCTACCAAGCAAGAGACGATGTCCACATCTTGGCAAGTTCTTGTTGTAGTCGTAATTGCATCCATCTTATTGTGGTGTTTTGACTATATTTTAGGCTGGTTAATGAAGTTTATTATCGGGTAAGAGAGCTATGAAACGTTGGTACATTATTCATGCCTATTCAGGTTATGAAAAACAAGTGATGCGTTCGCTTAATGATCGAATCCAGCGTAGCGCTGTTGCCGATAGCTTTGGTGAAGTCCTTGTTCCTACCGAAGAAGTGGTAGAAATGAAGGATGGCAAGAAGCGTAAATCAGAGCGTAAGTTCTTTCCTGGCTATGTCCTAGTCGAAATGGAAATGAACGATGATACTTGGCACATTGTTAAAGAATGTCCAAAAGTTTTAGGTTTTATTGGTGGTACGGCTGAAAAACCGGCACCGATTACGCAAAAAGAAGCAGATGCGATTCTTGCGCGTGTACGCAATACTGGCGAAGCGCCTCGTCCTAAGACGATGTTTGAACCAGGCGAAGAATTACTCGTGGTTGACGGTCCATTCACCGACTTTAAAGGTGTAGTGGAAGAGGTTCAGTACGAAAAGTCGCGTTTAACGTTGACCATTAATGTATTTAACCGACCAACTCAAGTTGAATTGGAATTTCGTCAAGTCGAAAAATCAGTCTAATTTGTATGGGTTGAAAACGCCTGACTTATTTATAAGTCAGGCATTGTTGTTGTAACGGTATCGTTACTTGAAATCATTGGGGAGCCTTCACCGGCGTTTGCACCCAGAGGTAATTTGAAATGGCTAAGAAGATTGACGGCTATATCAAGCTGCAAGTTCCAGCTGGTAAAGCGAATCCATCTCCACCGATTGGTCCTGCACTAGGTCAACGTGGTGTAAACATCATGGCATTCTGTAAAGAATTCAATGCTGCTACACAAAAAGTTGAAGCTGGTCTGCCAATTCCAGTCGTGATCACTGTGTACAACGACAAGTCGTTCACATTCATCATGAAAACTCCACCTGCTGCTGTTCTTCTTAAGAAAGCTGCTGGTATCCAGAAGGGTTCAGCTGTACCTAACAAAACTAAAGTTGGTAAGTTGACTCGTGCTCAAATCGAAGAAATCGCGACTACTAAAGAACCAGATTTGACTGGTGCTGATTTAGACGCACGTGTACGTACCATTGCTGGTTCTGCGCGTTCTATGGGCTTGGAAGTGGAGCTTTAAGACATGGCTAAATTAACTAAACGTCAAAAAGCGATTGTAGCTGCTGTAGAAGCGCACAAAGTTTACACGCTAGAAGAAGCTGTTGCAGTTTTAGAGAGCCTTCCAGCTCCTAAATTCAAAGAATCTCTAGATATCGCGGTAAACCTAGGTGTTGATCCTCGTAAATCTGACCAAGTTGTTCGTGGCGCGACTACACTTCCTGCAGGTACTGGTAAAACTGTACGTGTAGCTGTATTCGCTCAAGGCGCTGCTGCTGAAGCTGCTAAAGCTGAAGGCGCAGACGTTGTTGGTTTCGACGATCTTGCTGAAAGCATCCAAGCGGGTAACCTTGACTTTGACGTAGTAATTGCTGCTCCAGATGCAATGCGCGTTGTAGGTAAACTTGGTACGATCCTTGGTCCACGTGGCTTAATGCCAAACCCTAAAGTGGGTACTGTAACTCCTGACGTTGCTACTGCAGTTAAAAATGCAAAAGCTGGTCAAGCACGTTACCGCGTAGACAAAGCTGGTATTATCCATGCTGCGATCGGTCAAGTAGGTTTTGAAGCTGCTGCTGTTCGTCAAAACGTTGAAGCACTTGTTGCTGACTTAAAACGTTTGAAACCTGCTACGTCTAAAGGCGTATACATTCAAAAGATCACTTTGAGCTCAACTATGGGTCCTGGTTTGATCGTTGATGTAGCAAACGTTTCTAAATAAGTCTCGACTTATTACAGAATTTTAAAGCCCTGAAGATGTCTCCTTCTCCCTCTGGGAGAAGGTCGGGAAGAGGGTTAAACCTCTCCCTAGCCCTCTCCTAAAAGGAGAGGGGATAATTTAGGCAAACTTTGAATTGGTAAATGAAAATTTATCAGCGTCAAAGACCGCGGGCGAGGGGAGTTTTATGCTTCTCTCTTAATAGCCCAGCCTGCGTAGACGCGGTGGTGTGATTTGTTCATCCTCCGCGTGTGAGTCCAGTAATGGTCTTGCGAATTGGGAGTGTACTTCGCGTAAGTACATAAATCACCGTTAGGAGGTTTTACAATGGCTCTTCTTATCGAAGGCAAAAAACAGATCGTAGCTGAAGTAGCTGAAGTTGCTTCTACTGCATTTGCTGCTGTTGTTGCTGACTACCAAGGTTTGACTGTAGAGCAGTTAACTACTCTACGTGTTGAAGCGCGTAAACTTGGTGTTACTACACGTATCGTGCGTAACACTTTGGCTAAACGTGCTCTTCAAGATACTCAATTCAATATCTTGAACGACAACCTTGTTGGCCCAACAATCTTAGCTTTCTCGAATTCTGAAGACGACATGGGTGCTGCTGCACGTTTGTTCGAAGAATTCGCTAAAACTAATAAAGCATTTGAACTTAAAGCTGCTGCATTTGATGGCAAACTTTATCAAGGTGCAGAAGTTAGCGTAATCGCGAATCTTCCGAACCAAGAGAAAGCGCTTACTATGCTTGCAAACGTTCTTCAAGCTCCTATTTCGAAATTGGGCCGCTTACTTACAGCGCTTCAAGAGAAAAACGAGTCAGAAGCTGCTTAAGCTCAAACTTAAACACACATCATTCAATACCCATTTGGAGTTAATCTCATGGCTTTAACAAACGAAGAAATCCTAAACGCAGTTGCTGAAAAAACTGTTCTTGAACTTGTTGAACTTATCTCTGCTTTCGAAGAGAAATTCAATGTATCTGCTGCTGCCGTAGCTGTTGCTGCTGGTCCTGCTGCTGCTGCTGCTGAAGAACAAACTGAATTCAATGTTGAATTGACTTCTTTCGGCGCGAACAAAGTTGCTGTAATTAAAGCAGTTCGTGAAGCGACTGGCCTTGGCTTGAAAGAAGCTAAAGACATGGTTGAAGGCGCTCCTGCAGTTCTTAAAGAAGGCGTTTCTAAAGAAGAAGGCGAAGAGCTTAAGAAGAAACTTGAAGAAGCTGGTGCTACAGTTACTCTTAAGTAATTTCTTAAGGGAGCCGGTTTTTTTATAATCGGCTCCAAAAATTGGCTGATGGCTCTTGGGTCATCAGCCTTTTTGCGTTACAATAATCGGCTCGATTTTTGTTTGCATGATATAAAAATCATACAAATTGAAAATAAACATAATGAACAAACGTTTACCAATATTTTTCATTAAAAAATATTGATAAGCGTTTTAATACCACTAAAAATTGCAGCATTTGTAAAGAGTGGTGGCCATATCGGCCAGCGTAATTCCTTCTGAGCCCGTTCTGCAGGCGGGCTTGGTTTACACTTTCCGAGGACTCCAGATGGCATACTCATATACCGAAAAGAAACGGATCCGTAAGAATTTTGGTAAATTGCCTAGCGTCATGGATGCTCCGTACTTGCTCGCGATTCAAGTCGACTCGTACAGAACATTCTTACAAGATGGCAAATCACCAAAAAACCGCGAAGATATCGGTCTCCAAGCCGCATTTCGTTCAGTTTTTCCTATTGAAAGTTATTCTGGCAATGCTGCTTTAGAATTTGTTGAGTATAGTCTTGGTAAGCCTGAGTTTGATGTACGCGAATGTATCCTTCGTGGCTCAACTTATGCAGCACCAATGCGTGTAAAAATTCGTTTGATCCTGAAAGATCGTGAAACGAAGTCAATTAAAGACGTACGTGAACAAGAAGTCTATATGGGCGAAATGCCATTGATGACGGATAACGGTACCTTTGTAATTAACGGTACCGAGCGTGTGATCGTGTCACAATTACACCGTTCACCGGGCGTATTCTTTGACCACGATAAAGGCAAGACTCACTCAAGTGGTAAAGTCCTTTATTCAGCGCGTATCATTCCTTACCGTGGTTCATGGTTAGACTTTGAATTCGATGCCAAAGACTTAGTCTATGTACGTATTGACCGTCGTCGTAAATTGCTTGCGACTGTGGTACTTCGTGCCTTGGGTTACAGCAACGAAAACATTCTCGACATGTTCTACGAGAAAGTACCTGTGTATCTTGACATGGGTAGCTACCAGATTGACCTGGTGCCTGAACGTCTGCGTGGCGAAATGGCACAATTTGACATCCTGGACAAGGATGGCAAAGCAATTGTTGAGCAAGGTAAACGTATCAATGCGCGTCATGTACGTCAAATGGAAGCTTCAGGTCTTGAAAAACTTGCAGTGCCAGATGAGTACCTGTATGAGCGTATCACTGCTGAAGACATCCCATTAAAAGATGGTGATGTGATTGCAGCCAATACTGTATTAAGCCATGAAATCATGGTGAAAATTGCAGAAGGCGGCGTGAAGCAGTTCAATATTCTGTTCACCAATGATATCGACCGCGGTTCATTCGTTGCAGATTCTCTACGTGCAGATACGACGAGCAATCGTGAAGAAGCATTGGTAGAAATCTACAAAGTGATGCGTCCGGGCGAGCCACCAACAAAAGAAGCTGCTGAAAACTTATTCAACAACTTGTTCTTCTCTTCTGAACGTTATGACTTGTCCCCAGTCGGTCGTATGAAGTTCAACCGTCGTTTGGGTCGTCCTTACGAAGTCGGTACAGACCAGAAGTCACGTGAAGTTGAAGGCATTCTCTCGAACGAAGATATCACTGATGTATTAAAAACATTAGTTGAAATCCGTAACGGTAAAGGTGAAGTCGACGATATCGATCACTTGGGTAACCGTCGTGTTCGTTCTGTTGGTGAAATGACAGAAAACCAATTCCGTGTAGGTCTGGTTCGTGTAGAACGTGCTGTTAAAGAGCGTTTATCACAAGCTGAAACTGACAACCTGTCTCCACAAGATTTGATCAATGCGAAGCCTGTTGCTGCTGCAATCAAGGAATTCTTTGGTTCAAGCCAGTTGTCTCAATTCATGGACCAAAACAATCCGTTATCTGAGATTACGCATAAACGTCGTGTTTCTGCGCTTGGTCCCGGCGGTTTGACGCGTGAACGTGCAGGCTTTGAAGTACGTGACGTACATCAAACTCACTACGGTCGTGTATGTCCAATTGAAACACCGGAAGGTCCAAACATTGGTTTGATCAACTCGCTTTCTGTTTATGCGAAATGTAACAACTTCGGTTTCCTGGAAACCCCATACCGTAAGGTTGTTGATGGTCGTGTAACAGATGAAGTTGAATACCTGTCTGCGATTGAAGAAGTAGGTACTGTCATTGCACAGGCCGATTCTGCAATGGATAAAGACGGTAACTTAACAGAAGAGTTTGTATCTGTTCGTCATCAAGGTGACTTCGTACGTATTCCTCCTGAAAAAGTAACGCATATGGATGTATCTGCTCAGCAGGTTGTATCTGTAGCAGCGTCACTGATTCCATTCCTAGAACACGATGATGCCAACCGTGCATTAATGGGTTCGAACATGCAACGTCAGGCAGTTCCGACGTTGATCGCTGACAAGCCGCTTGTTGGTACCGGTATGGAAGCGAACGTAGCACATGACTCAGGTGTATGTGTGATCGCTCAGCGTGGTGGTCGTATCGAGTTTGTTGATGCGTCTCGTGTGGTTATTCGTGTGAATGAAGACGAAATGATCGCAGGTGAAGCAGGTGTAGATATCTACAACCTGATCAAGTACACCCGTTCGAACCAGAACACTTGTATCAACCAGAAAGTTCTTGTGAACCTAGGTGATAAAGTAGGTCGTGGTGATGTACTGGCTGATGGTCCATCGACTGATGGCGGTGAGCTGGCATTGGGTCAAAACATGCGCGTTGCGTTCATGACCTGGAACGGTTACAACTACGAAGACTCGATCTTACTTTCTGAGCGTGTACTTCAAGAAGACCGTTTAACCTCGATTCATATCCAGGAATTGTCATGTGTCGCACGTGATACCAAACTGGGTGCGGAAGAAATCACTGCCGATATCCCGAACGTGGGTGAAGCTGCTCTGTCTAAACTGGACGAGTCAGGTATCGTTTACATCGGTGCAGAAGTAACTGCTGGCGATATCCTTGTTGGTAAAGTAACCCCTAAAGGTGAAACACAGCTTACTCCAGAAGAAAAATTGCTACGTGCAATCTTCGGTGAAAAAGCGGCTGACGTAAAAGATTCATCTTTACGCGTTCCATCGGGTACGAAAGGTACTGTGATTGACGTTCAAGTGTTTACACGTGATGGTCTTGAAAAAGATGAACGTGCTCAAGCAATTGAAAAAGCACAGCTTGATGCATACCGTAAAGACTTGAAAGAAGAATTCAAAATCTTCGAAGAAGCTGCACGTGAACGTGTAATCCGTCTACTTAACGGCCAAGAGTCGAATGGTGGCGGTACAACTAAACGTGGCGACAAACTGTCTGAAGACGTGTTGTCTGGTTTAGAGCTTGTTGATCTTCTTGAAATTCAACCAGTTGATGAAGCAATTGCTGAACGTTTAACTCAAATTCAAGTGTTCTTGAAAGAGAAGAGCTTCGAAATTGACGAGAAATTTGCTGAGAAAAAACGCAAACTTTCTACAGGCGATGAACTGACGACTGGCGTATTGAAAGTAGTTAAAGTTTATCTTGCTGTAAAACGTCGCATCCAACCGGGTGATAAGATGGCGGGTCGTCACGGTAACAAAGGTGTTGTATCAAACATCTTGCCGGTAGAAGACATGCCACATGATGCCAACGGTGTACCTGTTGATATCGTATTGAACCCGCTTGGCGTACCATCGCGTATGAACGTGGGTCAGATTCTTGAAACTCACTTGGGTATGGCGGCGAAAGGTCTTGGCGATCAAATCGACAAGATGATGAAAGAGCAACGTACTGTACTTGAGCTTCGTGATTTCCTGGACAAGATTTACAACAAAGTTGGTGGCGAACAAGAAGATCTTGATAGCTTGACTGATGAAGAAATCTTGAAACTTTCTGGCAACTTGCGTGCTGGTGTACCTTTGGCTACTCCTGTATTCGATGGTGCTGAAGAAGGTCAGATCAAAGAGTTGTTACAACTTGCAGGCCTGTCTAGTACTGGTCAGACCGTATTATATGATGGTCGTACTGGTGAGCGTTTCGACCGTCCGGTAACTGTTGGTTACATGTACATGCTGAAACTGAACCACTTGGTTGATGACAAGATGCATGCGCGTTCAACTGGTTCTTACTCTCTAGTTACGCAACAGCCGCTTGGTGGTAAAGCACAATTCGGTGGTCAGCGTTTCGGTGAGATGGAAGTCTGGGCACTAGAAGCTTACGGTGCAGCATATACGCTACAAGAAATGCTGACTGTGAAATCGGATGACGTTGAAGGCCGTACCCGTATCTACAAGAACATTGTAGATGGCAACCATTATATGGACCCGGGCATGCCTGAATCGTTCAACGTATTGACCAAAGAGATCCGTTCTTTAGGTATCAACATTGAACTGAAAAATGGTGACTAAGAATCTCCATTAAATCTCCCCAAACCCCTCTTTGATAAAGAGGGGCTTCCCCCCTTAACAAAGGGGGATTGAGGGGGATTCTTGGGATTCCCAATTCAGTTAAAAAACAATATTTGTGACCCAGTTGTTGAGTGAAAATCTCCACAACACACGGAGAAAAAAATTGAAAGACTTGCTCGATATCATGCGCAAAAAGACGGATTCAGACGGTCATGCTCCAGTAGAGTTTGACCGCATCCGTATTGGTCTTGCGTCACCAGAAATGATTAAGTCATGGTCTCACGGTGAAGTTAAAAAGCCAGAAACCATTAACTATCGTACGTTCAAGCCTGAACGTGATGGTTTGTTCTGTGCCAAAATCTTTGGTCCAGTGAAAGATTACGAATGCTTGTGTGGTAAATACAAGCGTATGAAATACAAAGGCGTCATTTGTGAAAAATGTGGCGTTGAAGTAACAACTGCGAAAGTTCGTCGTGAACGTATGGGTCACATCGAGCTAGCATCTCCAGTTGCACACATCTGGTTCTTGAAATCATTGCCTAGCCGTATCGGTCTATTATTAGACATGACGCTACGTGATATTGAACGTGTATTGTATTTCGAATCTTATGTCGTTACCGATCCGGGTATGACGCCTTTTGAGAAATACCAGCTTCTAAACGATGAAGAATACTTCAATGCATTAGAAGAACACGGTGATGAATTCACAGCGAAAATGGGTGCTGAAGCAGTTCAAGACTTGTTGAAAGACATCGATCTTGAAGCTGAAATTGCGCGTCTTCGTGAAGAAATTCCTGTTACAACTTCAGAAACCAAGCTTAAAAAAGCGTCTAAGCGTTTGAAGTTGATGGAAGCATTCAACGATTCGAACAACAAGCCAGAATGGATGGTGTTGACTGTACTTCCAGTTCTTCCACCAGATCTTCGTCCGCTTGTACCACTTGAAGGTGGTCGTTTCGCGACTTCTGACCTGAATGATCTTTACCGTCGTGTGATCAACCGTAACAACCGTTTGAAGCGTCTTCTTGACCTTGCAGCGCCAGACATCATCGTACGTAACGAAAAACGTATGTTGCAAGAGTCTGTAGATGCATTGCTGGATAACGGTCGTCGTGGTCGTGCAATTACCGGTTCGAACAAGCGTCCGCTTAAATCTTTGGCAGACATGATCAAAGGTAAGCAAGGTCGTTTCCGTCAAAACTTACTTGGTAAGCGTGTTGACTACTCTGGTCGTTCGGTAATTACTGTTGGTCCAAACCTTCGTTTGCACCAATGTGGTCTTCCGAAGAAAATGGCACTTGAACTGTTCAAACCATTCATTTTCGCGAAACTACAGGCCTCTGGTCAAGCAACCACCATTAAAGCTGCGAAGAAAATGGTTGAGCGCGAAACCCCGGAAGTTTGGGACGTTCTTGCTCACGTGATTCGTCAACATCCAGTGATGTTGAACCGTGCGCCAACCCTTCACCGTTTGGGTCTTCAAGCATTTGAACCGATCCTGATCGAAGGTAAAGCGATCCGTCTACACCCACTCGTATGTGCTGCGTTTAACGCCGACTTCGATGGTGACCAAATGGCGGTACACGTACCATTAACACTTGAAGCTCAGCTTGAAGCTCGTGCGTTAATGATGTCGACTAACAACATTCTGTCTCCAGCGAACGGTGAGCCAATCATCGTACCGTCTCAGGACGTGGTCTTGGGCTTGTATTACATCACGCGTGATGCAATCAATGCCAAAGGTGAAGGCATGGTGTTCGCGGATACTCACGAAGTAAACCGTGCACTGGCAACAGGTCAGGTCGATCTACACGCTCGCGTTAAAGCACGTGTACACCAGACTGTGATCGACGAAGATGGTAACCGTGAACAGCAAACCATTATTGTAGATACGACGCCTGGTCGCTGCCTACTTTGGGAAGTTGTGCCTGAAGGTATGGATTTCCAGCAAATTAACGTTGAGATGACGAAGAAAAATATTTCTAAGTTAATTAACTCTTGCTACCGTAAATTGGGTCTGAAAGATACTGTTATCTTCGCTGACCAGTTGATGTATTTGGGCTTCCGTCAAGCGACGCGTTCAGGTGTATCTGTCGGTATGGAAGACATGGTTATTCCACCGCAAAAACAAGCAATTATTGGTAAAGCGGAAGCTGAAGTTCGTGAAATCGAACAACAGTTCGAACAAGGTTTCGTAACTGCCGGCGAACGTTATAACAAAGTGGTCGATATTTGGGCGCGTACCAATGACCAGGTTGCTAAAGCGATGATGGACAACTTGTCTTTCACCACTGTGAAGAACAAACAGGGTGAAGATGAGAAGCAAAAATCATTCAACTCGATCTACATGATGTCTGACTCAGGTGCCCGTGGTTCGGCAGCTCAGATTCGTCAGTTGGCGGGTATGCGTGGTTTGATGGCGAAGCCGGATGGCTCGATCATTGAAACGCCTATTAAAGCGAACTTCCGTGAAGGTTTGACCGTACTTCAGTACTTCATCTCGACACACGGTGCGCGTAAAGGTTTGGCCGATACAGCATTGAAGACTGCGAACTCTGGTTATTTGACTCGTCGTCTAGTAGACGTTGCGCAGGACTTGGTCATTACTGAGCCGGATTGTGGTACGTATGACGGTCTGGTAATGACTCCGTTCATTCAAGGTGGCGATGTCATCGAGAACCTGGGTGCACGAGTATTGGGTCGTGTGGTTGCTGAAGACGTGAAACGTGTAGGTACAGACGAAGTTCTGCTTCCACGTAATACGTTAATTGACGAGAAATTGGCGACGTTTATCGAAAGCCAGGGTGTCGACGAAATTAAAGTACGTTCAGTCGTGAACTGTGCGTCTACCTTCGGTGTATGTGCGAAATGTTACGGTCGTGACCTAGCACGTGGTCATCAGGTGAACCCGGGTGAGTCTGTTGGTGTAATGGCAGCTCAATCGATTGGTGAGCCAGGTACACAGTTAACGATGCGTACCTTCCACGTCGGTGGTGCTGCGAGCCGAACTTCTGCTGCAAACAGTGTACAAGTTCGTAACCAAGGTACAGTACGTTTCCACAACGTGAAAACAGTACAACATGCCAAAGGTCATTTGGTGTCCACTTCACGTTCAGGTGAAATCGGTATTGCGGATGATTTAGGTCGTGAGCGCGAGCGCTATAAACTGCCTTACGGTGCGTCTATCTTGCTGAAAGATGGCGAAGCTGTAGAAGCAGGCGGTATTGTGGCGACTTGGGATCCGCATACACATCCATTGGTAACAGAAGTTGCTGGTAAAGTACGTTTCAGCCAGATTGCTGATGGCGTGACGGTTACTTCTAAAACTGATGATGCAACAGGTATGTCAACCATCGAAATCTTGCCAGTGACTTCACGTCCTGCGTCAGGTAAAGATTTGCGTCCTGCTGTTGTGTTGGATACCGTTGATGGTGGTGAACAGTTCTACTTCCTGCCACAGAACACGATTCTTTCTGTTCGCGATGGCGAAACGATTGGTGTCGGTGATGTCATCGGTCGTGTACCACAAGAAACTTCACGTACCCGTGATATTACCGGTGGTCTGCCGCGTGTAGCTGACTTGTTCGAAGCACGTAAGCCGAAAGAGCATGCAATCCTTGCAGAAGTGTCGGGTGTTGTAAGCTTTGGTAAAGAGACCAAAGGTAAGAACCGTCTGGTGATTACGCCGGATGATGGCTCTGAGATTTATGAAGAGCTGATTCCGAAATGGCGTACCATTAACGTGTTCGAAGGCGAACATGTGAACCGTGGTGAAACTATTTCTGATGGTCCACAGAACCCGCACGATATCTTGCGTTTGAAAGGCGAAGTTGCGCTTACAAACTACATCGTGAACGAAGTTCAGGACGTATACCGTCTGCAAGGTGTAAAAATCAACGACAAGCATATTGAAGTGATCGTACGTCAAATGCTGCGTAAAGTTGATATCACTGACGGTGGCGATACCAGCTTCATCAAAGGCGAACAAGTGGATTACATCCGTGTTGTTCAGGAAAACCAAGCAGTTCTTGCGCAAAACAAGTTCCCTGCGAAGTTTGAACGTCAATTGATGGGTATTACGAAAGCGTCGCTTTCTACTGACTCGTTCATCTCTGCTGCATCGTTCCAGGAAACCACGCGTGTGTTAACTGAAGCGGCTGTAACAGGTAAAGAAGATGACTTACGTGGCTTGAAAGAGAACGTGGTTGTAGGTCGTCTGATCCCAGCGGGTACAGGTTTGGCTTACCACCTAGAGCGTCGTCGTCAAGAAGCAGAAGCTGCAGAATTTGAACTGCACAATGACTTCTCTGATGTAGACCAAGCTCTAAGTCAGGCATTTAACGAAGAATTCTAATTCGAGTTAAAGCTGAGAAAAGAGACGCCTTCGGGCGTCTTTTTTTGTCTGAAATTTATAAATAAGACATCTTGAACAGAAGAATAATCCATTGATATTTACAAAACTCAGCAGGAATACCGAGAGAAGTAACACGCTACAGATTTTAGTTTCATAAAATGAAGATAAGCTTAATTAAAGCAAGACAGGAAGGCCAAGGTCATGAAAAAATTAATGGGTGTTATGGCAGTTGCCACTCTTTCCACCTTTATGTTGGCGGGTTGTGAAAGTATGTCTGCCAATGAGCAACGGATCGGTGCTGCGGCCCTTGGTGGTGCAGTCGGTGGTGGTGTCGGTAATAAAGTCGGCGGTGGCGTTGGTGCAGCTGTTGGTGGTGGTGCCGGTGCGGCAGTGGGTAGTAAATCCCAAGGCGGTTCAAATCGTAATGCGACCTATAGTGGGGTAGGTGGTGCTGTTGGTTCAGCAGTCGGTAAAAGCATCTTCGGTGGTAACGCGGGTGCTGCAATTGGTGGTGCAATCGGTGGTGGTGCCGGTGCTGCGATTGAACAGGATAACCGTCGTCGTTAAGTCGAAAGTCACTTCAGATTCATCTAGATTTAAAAGCGCCAATGTGGCGCTTTTATCTTATTTAGGAGAGTTAATTTTCCCTTTGCTCTGTTTACGCCGGATATATACTGTTTTTTCTACTTCGGCAATTCTGACCCCGGCTTCATCATAAATATTCAGCTGATAATGTCGATACACTGGCGCATTATCGGCCGCCAGATTGATAATCGTGGTAATTTCTTCAGCAGAAATCCGAATGTCCGCCACCACTGTGCCGCGACCCGGTGCCAAAAACTGAATGCTGGCGCCTTTATCCCAGACCAGATATTTCGGCCCCAAATGATGCATCAGCAATAACATATAAAAGGGATCGACCATTGAATACAGGCTGCCACCAAAATGCACACCGACAATATTCTGGTTCTTACGGGTCAGCGGCATTTTGACCCGAACGTGATAATTATTAAAATCAATCTTATCAATTTCAATGCCTGCACCACGATAAGGGGCATAACGGTTCAGAATAAATTTTGAAACCAGAGGCAGTTTTTGAATTTTCTGGAATAGGCTCATACTGACATTCTTTTTGCGGCTGTGATTATGCATACTAGAGCAACAAAAATGCGCTGGCATTGATCAATCATGCCGATTTATAAACTAAGTGGTCAATAATAAAAACAGGATCAAAAGATGGAAACACAAGTGCAATGGGTCGATACCACGGATCAGCAGTGTCTCTGTGTCAAAACTTATGGACAACCCGAACAAACAGCCTTGGTACTGGTTCATGGTTATCCTGATCATCAAGCAGTTTGGGAGCCAGTCATTGCTCATTTGAGTCAGGATTATTTTGTGGTGACTTATGATGTCCGGGGCGCAGGGGAGTCCAGTATTCCCAAAAAAATCTCCGATTACCGCTTGGCCCGTTTAAGTCAGGATCTGGAAGAGGTGGTGAATAAGGTATTGCCGAATCGAGCTTTTCATCTGGCTGCGCATGACTGGGGCTCAATTCAGTCCTGGGAATCTGTCACCGATCCACGCTTTAAAGGGCGAATTCTGTCTTATAGCACCTTATCTGGGCCATGTCTGGATCATGCCGCTTTCTGGATGCGTGAACAGTTCCAGCAAAACAAAGCAAAATTTTTAAAGCAAATGAGCAAGTCCTGGTATATTGCGGTGTTTCAGTTGCCCTTGGTGGCGCCATTGGCCTGGAATTTTTTTAATCCGCAGCGTTGGAGCAAGATCGTGCAGCAACTGGAAAGACACGATAATCTGCCACTCAACACGCATATTGTCAAAGATGGCAAATATGGTGTGAACCTGTACCGGGCCAATTTTTTGCCACGCTTAACTCAACCACGGCAGCGTTTTGCCATCTGTCCGGTACAGGCAATTGTGCTGAAATATGACCAGTTTGTCGGGCCAGATCTGGTCGATGAGATGTCCAAATGGGCGGATGACTTCTCCAAAGTAGAACTGGCTGCCAATCACTGGGCGATTCTAAGTCAGCCGGAGCAAGTGGCTCAATTGATTGATGAGTTTATTCAGCGTAAATCTGTTGTCATCACTTGATAGGCCACTCCGCGAAACATGAACCCACCAGAAAAAAGTGGCGGAATTTTTATCCGCATTTTCTGATAAAATAGCCGCTTTCTCTCTATTCCGATTCATTATGTTCGCAATTCTTGCTGCTATTGGAGTCATGTTCGGACTCTCGTTGGCACGTGTACCTGTGGTTTTTGCCCTGGTCATTGGTGCTGTTACAGGTGGTTTATTGGCAGGTCTGGGCCTGCAGGGAACCTTGGACGCGTTTAACAATGGTTTGGGTGGTGGTGCCAAAATTGCCTTGGCTTACGGTATTTTAGGTGCATTTGCTTTGGCTCTGGCGCGTTCGGGTTTACCGGATTTACTGGCTTATAAAATGATCAGCACCTTAAAAGGTGAGGCCGATTTTAAAGCGCAAAATCGGGTGAAATATCTGATCTTCTTCACGGTTGCCATTGCTGCCGTGTTCTCGCAGAACGTCATTCCCGTGCATATTGCCTTCATTCCGGTACTGATTCCGCCACTATTGATTGTATTTAACCATTTACAGCTGGATCGCCGTTTAGTGGCCTGTTTGCTGACCTTTGGTCTGGTTGCCACCTATATGCTCATTCCAGTCGGTTTTGGTGCGATCTTCCTGAATGATATTCTGGGTCATAACATCAATACCTTTGGTAAGCCTTATGGTTTTGAAATTACTTATGATCAGATTCCATCTGCGATGGCAATTCCAGTATTCGGTATGTTTGTGGGCTTATTGGTGGCGATTTTTATTAGCTATCGCAAACCACGTCAATATCAAGATATTCATGTCCAGGAACAGCAAAGTATTTCCGCTGAATTAGGTGTGGCTGAGCAGGTTAAACCGCAGATTGCCAAATTTACCATCTGGATGGCCGGCCTTGCAGTTATTGCCACATTGGCGGTACAGCTTTATTCAGACTCGATGATTCTGGCTGGTCTGGTCGGTGTCGCAATCCTGAGTTGTGCCGGGATCTTTAAATGGAAAGAAGCGGATGATGTGATCATTACCGGTATGCGCATGATGGCGCTGGTTGGCTTTATCATGATTGCGGCACAAGGCTTTGCCGCGGTGATTGAAGCGACTAATCAGGTACCAACCTTGGTTGAAGCATCAGTGAACTGGATTGGTGATAGCCAGGCATTGGCCGCATTTCTGATGCTGTTGATTGGTTTGCTGATCACATTGGGCATTGGTTCATCGTTTTCGACCATTCCAATTCTGGCGATTATTTATGTACCGCTGTGTATCCAGTTTGGTTTCAGCCCGGCTGCGACCATTGCGATTATCGGGACTGCGGCGGCTTTGGGCGATGCCGGTTCTCCTGCTTCGGATTCAACTTTAGGCCCAACTTCTGGTCTGAATATGGATGGTCAGCATGATCATATGAAGGACAGTGTGGTTCCAACCTTCATTCACTTTAATATTCCGTTGATGATTTTTGGCTGGATTGCAGCCATGGTTTTGTAAGTTAATTTTAATCTGCTCTGATAACTATTGGAGCAGATTTATTTGGATTTAAAATAAATAATAAGATGTATTTAAAATATATATTTAAATAAAAATTAATATAAACCTGATTATTTTACTCTGAATAAATTCATATTCATCTGATTAATATGCTGGGTATTTAAAACCAACTAATCTAGTCAATTTAAAATAAATTATTTTTTAAATCAGTATGTTAAATAATAATTAAAAATTAGTTTTATAATCCTTATTGCATATTATTTTTCCTCGTGTTTATTATTAATTAAGATTTATTTTCTTAATAATTATTCTTCCTGTGGGGTATTTTAAAATGTTAAAGCAAGCTGCTCTAATTGCATTAATGGGTCTTTCTGCATCTGCGATGGCAGGTCAATGGCAGGTGAAAGTCGGTGCCAGTTCTTTAGCCCCATCAAGTGACACTGAAATTGCACCAGGTTTAGTCGTAGAAGCCGATCAGGAATATGGTTTTACGCCATCGGTTGAATACTTCTTTAATGACAATATCTCGGCAGAATTATTATTGGCTACCCCGTTTAACCATGACATTTCTCTTCAAGGTGTAGGTAAGGTGGCTAAGATCAAACATCTGCCACCCACAATTACCGCTAAATATAACTTTAAAAATGCAACACGCTTTACACCATATATTGGCGTAGGTGGCACAGCTTTTATTGCTTGGGATGAAGAAGGTCTGGCTAAAGACGTGAAAGAAGAGTTTGGTTTGGCAGGTCAAGTCGGCTTTAATTATCAGCCAGCCGATGCCAAAAACTGGGGAGTATTTGCTGACGTGCGCTATGCAGATTTGAATCCTGAAGTGACTTTAGATGATGCTGATAATACTAAATTCGACTTGAATATTGATCCTTGGGTTTATACGATCGGTTATAGCTACAAGTTCTAAATTCTAGCCTTGCTCAACAAAAAAGCCTCATCTTGAATGAGGCTTTTTTTTCAAAATAACAACGATTTATAACTTATTGAAATTGAGCAGATCGGCAATGTTCAACTATATTAAAACGAATAAAGTAAATATTAATTGAATACGACTTAATAATTGAATAATAAGGAAGATCAGCATGAAGTTTTTAAGCCAAGGTATTGTGATCTTCTTCAGCCTGCTGGTAGGGTCTGCCTATGCGGCAAGTTTTGATTGTCAGAAAGCTGAAACCGTGACAGAGAAAGCGATTTGTGAACATCGCCTGCTCAATGATGCCGATGTCAAGATGAGTACCAGCTATCATATTTTACGTCGTATGGTGCCTATGGGAACCCGTTCGGTGATCCAGCGTGATCAGGTGAAATGGCTACAGTTCCGTGACCGCTGTCAGGAATCTGTGTCCTGTCTGAGTCAGGTCTATAATATGCGTCAGCAGCAAATAGATCTGCAATTTCAACGTATTTATAAGCTTGGGCCTTATTAAGCCTTAAACCTAAGCCTTTACAAATCCAAGTCATTTTAGATCAAGAGATCCTTTATAAAATATCTTGAGAAAAAATATACAACTGGCTATTGAAAATTTAGCAACTCACTCCATTCATATAGGCAACAGTATTGACCTGTATTTAAAATAAAAGGAGTGATTAATGAGCGAGTCTAGCGCACAAAAACATAGTTTCCAGGCTGAAGTGGCTCAGTTACTACATCTCGTGACCCATTCGCTTTATTCAAACCCTGAAATTTTCCTACGCGAATTGATCTCGAATGCCTCAGATGCATGTGACAAATTACGTTTTGAAGGGATTAACCATCCCGAATTTTATGAAAATGATCCTGATCTGCGCGTTCGTGTCAGTCTGGATGCAGACAATAAAACCATTACCATTTCAGACAACGGGATTGGCTTAAGCGAACAGGAAGCCATTGATAATTTAGGGACTATTGCCAAATCAGGCACCAAAGACTTTATGTCCAAACTGACCGGCGATCAAAAAGCCGATGCCCAGTTGATTGGCCAGTTTGGTGTCGGTTTTTATTCCGGCTTTATTGTCGCTGACAAGATCACGGTAGAATCCCGTCGTGCCGGTACAGATGTCTTTGAAGGCGTACGCTGGATCAGTGGCGGAACCGGTGAGTTCGAAGTTGAACAGATCACTAAAGAAAGTCGTGGTACCGATATTATTCTGCACTTGCGTGACGATGCGCTGGATTATCTGCAAAGCTATAAAGTGAAGCAGATTATCAATAAATATTCAGACCACATTAGCCTGCCAATCCAGATGCAAAAAGAAGTCTGGCAGGAAGAAGAAGCGGCTGAAGGTGAAACATCTAAAGGTGGCCAGTATGTCAAAACTGATGAGTGGGAAGCCATTAACTCGGCCAGCGCATTATGGACTCGTAACAAGTCTGAAATCACTGAAGAGCAGTATGTCGAGTTCTACAAGAACTTAAGCCATGATTTCGCAGCGCCATTGGCTTGGGCGCATAACCGAGTTGAAGGCAGCACTGAATATACCCAGTTATTATATATTCCAAGCAAAGCGCCACATGATATTTTCACCCGTGAATCCAAAGCGGGTATCAAACTGTATGTGAAACGTGTGTTCATTATGGATGATGCGGATAACCTGATTCCAAACTACCTGCGCTTTGTGCAAGGTGTGGTGGACAGTGCCGATCTGCCATTGAACGTGAGCCGTGAATTACTGCAAGAAAGCCGTGATGTAAAAACCATCCGTGAAGGCAATACCCGCCGTATCCTGACCATTTTGGATAATCTGGCTAAATCTGAAGATGAAAAAGATCAGGCAAATTTCAAGACCTTCTATCAGGAATTTGCTTCAGTATTGAAAGAAGGTCTGGGCGAAGATTTCAGTAACCGTGAACGTATCTTAAAACTGCTGCGTTATGCGACGTCGACCAATGATGAAGTCAGCACATCATTGGCAGACTATAAAGCACGTATGAAAGATGGGCAGAAAGCCATTTATTATGTGACTGCAGATAGTCTGAATGCTGCGAAAAATTCACCACAACTGGAACTGTTCAAGAAAAAAGGCATTGAAGTTCTGTTGATGACTGAACGCGTGGATGAATGGGCGATGAACTTCGTGAATGAGTTCGATGGTACACCATTGCAAAACGTATCTAAGGGTGCGGTTGACTTAGGTGACCTTCAGGATGCGGAAGAGAAGAAAGCCCTTGAAGAAGCCGCAGCCCAGTTTAAACCGGTGGTGGATAAGTTGACGGATTCATTAAAAGACAAGACCAAAGAAGTGCGGGTGACGACGCGTCTGGTCGATTCTCCGGCTTGTCTGGTGACTGGCGAAGGTGAATTGTCTCCACAGCTGATTCGTATGCTGAAAGATGCGGGTCAACCTGTGCCGGATATCAAGCCGATTCTGGAAATTAACCCGGGACATCCGTTGGTGAAAAAACTGGATGGCTCAGCGCAGTTTGATGATCTGGCCAATGTGATCTTCGACCAAGCGGTGATTGCAGAAGGTGGATTACCAGAAAATCCTGCTGAATATGTCAAGCGGATTAATAGTTTGCTGCTTGCTTAAGTGCTGATATATTGAATGAGAAAATCCCTCTTCGGAGGGATTTTTTATGCCTGCTTCATTTTTCATTTCTAGAAATGATCTGGAAAAACGATAGAGAGAATAAAAAAATACCTTCGAACCTTAAATCTATCTTTTAGATTGTTAATTAATTTTTAATTTATAATTGCGATCATTAAGCAAAGAGAGAGAATGTTATGAAATCTAAGCTGATGATCAGTATGGGCGCTGTAATCCTGATGTCGATGAGCCAAGTTAGTCTAGCGGCACCTGCTGCAGAAAAAATGGTACGCACAGATCGAATCAGTTTTTATAAAGTTGCGAAAGTAGAGGCAGCAAAACTACAACGTGTGCAACATAGCGATCATATTCGCTTCAATATGCCGGTGATGGAGCAACCTTCATTACAGCAAAAACGTGTGCTACGCAGTGATCGTATTATCTTGAATAAAACCAGCTAATACTTGCCACGCTGATTGCCTCAGTAATATTGAAAAAAGCCCATGAATGATGGGCTTTTATATTTTCCACCATCAGTCAGTTTAAAACAACGCTTCTAAACGTACCAAAGCCCCGACATAGTGGTCACGATCCTCGCGATGATCATTCAAATAGTTCAGGTCAGTCTGGACAAAAAACCATTCACGTAAAAAGGGTTGTCTCCAGGACACATAGGGGCCCCAGCGGTTAAGACGCAGATCCTTGTCATTTAGATAACCACCGGTATAAATGCCGTAACTAAAACGGTTGTCCTGAAAAAACTGATGTTGCCTAAAGGTGTAGTTGTCCCAGGTCAGATCGTCGTCTTGTTCATCTGCATAAGTCAGACTGAGCTGATTGGAGAAAAAGGCCTGATTGGGACGGGCGTGGATTAGTTCCAAGTTGGTCCGTAAATAGTTTTCACTTTGAATGCCATAGCGATAAATCTGTTCGGCATGAAAAGAGTAGTCATTTTCTAGTGTCCAGTCCTTACTGGCTTTGACACGCAGATAAATATCATCGCCAGAACGTAAGCCCAAATCCAGATCGGTTTCGAAAGGAATACGATCTGACCATTCTGACCAACGTAAGGCAAAAGAGCTGTTATCTTCACGGGCACGTTTAGTATCCAGACGCTTATTTCCGGAAGTGGCAGGATTTTCATTGGTAATCGCGACATTGCTGTCTAATTCATTGTCCAGACTGTCATCACCAAACACCACACTCAGCTTTTGTTCCAAGGTCGGAAGCTTGATCTTGCCGCGGATTCGGGGCTTAATCTCATAGCCTTCATATTCATCCCAGCGATTATCTAGAATGATCCGTAATGTAGCTGCAGCTGGCTGATCCGGATCGCTTTCACCAAACCAGTTATCAATTTTATGCGCAGTACGATCGGCCCATTCGCGGATGCCTTTCTGCTTTTGATCCGCCCATGAATAATTTTCTGTCTCTAGCGTGGATGGAACAATGGCGACATTTGATTGCTCCGGCAGAACCGTAGGTGTTGCATCGATCAAACGTGGAATCTGATCCAGCAAGCCTGATCGGCTTGGCTCTATATTCGTTGGACTGGCAGGAGCAGTTGTGACTGAATTGGCCCAAGACATGCTACCACTCATTCCTAAGCCCAGAGAGAGCAGTAAAATTTGAGTAATCCTGTTTATTTGCATGAGATATTTGTTGCTCTTGTATTCTTATATTCAGCTGTAGTTTTCTAAAAAAACGCCTTAAAAAGCAAGTTAAAGCTACAAAATAACATCAATTATTCAATCATTTGAGCCTGAATTTCTCGATAAAGTTCCAGCACTTGAATCGGTTGCGGCATTGTTAAAATAATATTGTGAATATTCTGCCAATTGAGCTGTTTGTCGCGTTGCAGCAAGATGTGTGGATAGGCCAGCTCATCCTCTGCAAGAGAGATGCGTTTTTCACCATGAATCACACGGATTTTTTGATGTTCCTGTAGCAAGAGTACAGGAGTAGAAAAATCAGCAGCAGCCTCTTTAAAAGAAATAAATTTCTGCTTCTGAATAAACTGGGCGGGTATAAACGGATGGTAATCTGGCTGTGTCCAGATTGTTTCAGCCTGCTGCAAGTAAGCTGTTGAAAAAAGCTCGAGTTGCATGAAACTGGCGCTTAAAGCAGACCATGCCAGTGATTTAATCGCCGCAGCCTGGCGTTGATGATGGGTCAGCCAATGTTGAATACAATAGTGAGCCTGTAACTGACTCGGTACCCCCAAGAGCATCAGATATTTAACAAACTGGCCTTGCAGATTCAGTTGTTCAACCAAATAAACCTGACGTGCCTGCCAGTTATCTTCTGCTGCATAATACAGTGCGATATCCAGATAGGCAGGATGCTCGATATTGTGCCCCAATTCTAAAGCACAGAGTCGCTGGATATTGGTTTCTTCTAAGCCTAAAGGGTGTACATGAGCGTTTAGTTCACCCAGTTGGATCTGTGCAGGGAATTGAATCAATTCGGAGACTATGATCTGTTCTTGCGGAATGGTCGTTTCAGCTTTAAGCTGAGGATCGGGAGTCTCATATACAGTGGGTACCTGTATGGGTAGCTCATCTGGGCGATGTAGTTCTAGCACATGAATTCTTGCCTTCGGCCGTCCCCGATGATATTTGGTTGTTTCCATAGCTTTTAAGCTGGTTTCAGCTTCGTTTAAGGATAAGGCAGGAACGATCAAGGGGGGATCCTGTTGCAGATAAGAAAACCGCTGCTGTTGTTGCAACAGCCAGATATAGCAGTATTGCAATTCAGCCCATTGGCTGTGCAGGGCAAGAGATTGGGGAGCCGGAATCAGCCAGATTTGCCAGCCACGTTCAGGATGATGTAAAACTGCCCAGCCAGAATCCGGATGGGCAGACAATGCTTGTTCCAGCGCCAAGACTTCGGTGAAATAGCCACGAAAGCTTAGATGATAAGACGTGTTAGCAGAAAATTGGTAGGCGACAAGTTCAGGCTGAGTGCGGGCTTTAAATGCTGAAATCTGGGTTTTGAAAATAGGCTCATCACACAGATTAAAAATATCGCGTATCCTTTTTTTAGAACGGGCAATTTCATAGAAAGGCAGGACTTTATGCTCCAGTTGCTGCGCCAGTCCATGTAGTTCTTTAATTAAGTGTGCTTTTTCTAAAGCATTCATTTTTTGATCTCTAGAGATGTTTCAGTGCTTTATCCAGGGTTTGTGCCAGTACAATGTTAACCGCCAGCTCGACCAGTCTGTATTCAGCAGAATTCGAGTCTGTATAGCTTTCTGCCATTTCAATTAAATAATCAATAGAAACTGACTGAGGCGGAATTTTGCCCTGTACCAATGCCTGAAGTTCATGCATAAAAAATTTTCTTATCATTAATCTATTTATATTGCTGCAATTATAAGCAGAGATCACATAAAATAGTGATCTATTTTGAGTGTTTTATAAACAAATTTTTTAATTAAAAGTGATAAAAATCAATAGAAAAAATGAGAGTAGGAAATAGTCGATATTTTTGAGAGTTGTGCATCTTTTACACAGAATGTGTTCAATATGATAAAAAAAGCAGGCTGAATCAATCAGCCTGTTTTAATGCAAAACAGTTTTGCATTAAGCCGTTTTTTCAGTTGCTACAGTCGCAGCATCTGTATTTACTGTTTCAGCAGGTACTTTAGTCGCTGGAAAGTCTGGCAGATGAACCACTTGCGCCATTTGTGCAGACGCTTGAACAGAAAAAGCCATAACGGTTGCAGCGAAAGCAAATTTAAGAGCATTCATAGGATGACCTTTAATATCAGAGTGTTCAATGACTTGAACAGAGGAGAATATTTAAACTTAATTCGGGTGAAATAATAGCAAATAAGACTTAATATAAAATGATAGATTCGGCAAATTCAGGCAGTAAATTTTAGATAAATTACTCTATAAAACAATAAATTAGTGTATTTACTCTAGTTTGATTTTTATGATTTTACAGGACTTTATGCTTTGTTTTGGCGATGAGAATCTGGACTTGATCGAGTGCCAAAACAAGCGGCGATGTGTTTTTGATCTGCCAATTTAAGACTGAATTTCGAGATTTGTTCAATCCATGTAAGTTTTTGCTATCGCTTGTTTACGGGCTGCTGCAATCTTCTGAGAATGGACTAAGATGGAATTCCATTCATTTTCATGCTGAGAGTTTTATTATGGCAATTGCAAAAGTGGTAGAAGTCAATTCAAGCAGCAATAAAAGCTTTGAAGATGCGATTCAAACGGGCATTCAAAAAGTCACAGAAACGGTCAAAAATGTACAAGGTGCTTGGATCAATGAACAGAAGGTTGTCATTAAAGAAAATAAAATCACGGAATATCGTGTCAATTTAAAAATTAGTTTTCTGGTTGATTAAGCGAATGCCATTCAATAACAAATAAAAAAACCCCATTTAAAATGGGGTTTTTTTATTGAACGTTGTTTTATTTAGCTTGGTCTGGCGTGTCACACGTTTCTGGTGAGCACTGTGCTGCCTGACTGTTGGTTGATGTATCGAGCGCTTTTTCAAATACTTGCAGGAAAACTTCTTTAGGCTGCGCGCCTGCCAATGCCACACGTTGATCAAAAACAAAGAAAGGTACACCGGTCACTTTGAGTTGTTCATGTGCGACTTCCTGATCGAATTTGACGAAATCAGCATATTCTTCCGAATCCAACAGGTCATCGACTTCGACCGGATTCAGGCCAATACGCGCTGCGATATCTTCCAGTGTTTCACGTTCTCCAATCGCCAGACCTTGGGTCATATAGCTATAGAAGAACGCTTCCTGTGCTTCATTGCCCAAACCTTTGCTTTGCGCCAGGTGAATCAGGCGATGCGCATTAAAGGTATTGCCTGAATTGGCACCTTCCCAGTTAAATTCAATACCTTCGGCTTTGGCCATTTCAGCAATATTGCGCTGCATCTCTTCGACTTCTGCCACGGTGCGGCCATATTTTTGCGCCAGACGCTCAGAGTTGGAGACTTCCTGACGTACCGGTGCTTCAGGATCGAGCTGGAAACTGTGCCAATGTACTTCTAGCTCAATACCTGCTTCTTGTGCAGCAGCTTCTAAACGTTTTTTACCAATATAGCAGAAGGGGCAAACCACATCTGACCAGATATCTACGCGCATGTCATGTCTCTAATTTTACTCTTGTGTTCAAGTATGAGGGTGAAGAATCAGAATTTAAAGCCCTTGAGCATCAGAAGTGTATTTCTACAGCAGATCGGCAGGATAAATAAAAGAAGAAAGAGTAGGTGATAGCCAGATGGCTTCCTTAATATAATCAGGTTCTGACTATTCAAAAAAAATATAAAAATGCCATAAAAAAACGCCCCGTAGGGCGTTTTGTGAATGCAGTCAATTATGCAGTTTTTACTGCAGCTTCAACAGCAAGCATGTGACCATTTTCTTCGAAGTTTGAGTGCCAAGAAAGCGCTTCACGAAGAAGATGAGGGGTATGGCCGCCTTTTGCACATGCACGGTCAAAGTAATCATTCAACGCATCGCGGTACATTGGGTGCGCACAGTTATCAATTACTGCACGTGCACGCTCACGCGGAGCCAAACCACGAAGATCCGCAAGACCTTGTTCAGTCACTAGGATATCAACATCATGTTCTGCGTGGTCGATATGTGAAGCAAACGGCACTACAGAAGAGATGTCTCCACCTTTCGCGATTGATTTGGTTACGAAGATCGCCAAGTGGGCATTACGTGCGAAGTCACCTGAACCACCAATACCGTTCATCATCTTGGTACCACATACGTGAGTTGAGTTCACGTTACCGTAAATATCAAACTCAAGTGCAGTGTTGATGCCGATAATACCTAAACGACGTACCAGTTCAGGATGGTTTGAAATTTCCTGTGGACGTAATACCAGTTTGTCTTTGTATTGTTCTAGGTTGTTAAATACTTTCTCGCCGTACTTAGCAGAAAGCGTAATAGAAGAACCTGAAGCAAACTTCATTTTACCGGCATCGATCAATTCAAACGTACAGTCTTGTAGTACTTCTGAGTACATGATCAAGTCTTCGAAGTTTGAATCTTTCAGACCCGTCAATACGGCGTTTGCAATTGAACCGATCCCTGCTTGAAGAGGTCCGAGGTTTTTCGGTAGACGGTCTTCAGCTACTTCTTTTTCAAAGAAAGCGATCAAATGGTTGGCAATGCTTTGAGTCTCATCATCTGGTGCGGTTACAGTAGATGGAGAGTCGTGCAATTCGCTGTTAAATACGATACCAACAATTTTAGATGGATCGATATTGATCGCATGCGTACCAATACGCTCATCAACTTGAGTCAATGGAATCGCTTGACGCGTTGGACGATACGTCGGGATGTAGATATCGTGCAAGCCTTCAAATGCCGGGCTTAAATTCGTATTGATTTCTACAATCACTTTTTCAGCAAAAATCGCAAAGCTTGCAGAGTTACCAACAGATGTTGTTGGAATGATGCCACCATCTTCAGTAATCGCTACAGCTTCAATGATCGCAACGTCTGGTTTTTTCAACTGCAGGTTACGCATTTGCTCAACAGTTTCAGACAAGTGCTGGTCAATGAACATCACTTCGCCGTTATTGATCGCTTTACGTAAAGTGTTGTCGACCTGGAACGGTAAACGGCGTGCCAATACGCCAGCTTCAGTCAGTTGTTTGTCTAGATCGTTCCCTAGTGATGCACCAGTAATTAACGTGATCTTTAATGGATTTACTTTTGCCTGCTGAACCAAAGCTAAAGGAACCGCCTTCGCTTCACCAGCGCGAGTAAAGCCACTCATGCCCACAGTCATGCCATCTTTGATGAATTCAGCCGCTTGTTCTGGGCTGATGACTTTGTTGTGTAGGGAGGCTAAACGGATACGATCTAAAGACATTTTAACTCTCATTAATTCTTAAACTATGAGACGGATTGTACCGCTCAAAAAATGTATTGTGCATAGGTGTTAGGCTAAGGTCTAATTTTTTAGCTAAATGTAGGTATAATAAAAAATGATGATTTTTAAATGATTGAATTCGTGAACTATAAAATGAATTGTATAGAAAAACTAAAAAGTCATTTGTTGAATTACTGATCACTTCTTAAAAGTGATCAGTCAAAGTTTGGCGAATTTTATCGAGTGTGGTGGCTGGGGGAAGTGTCTCTGGGTTCACCTGATTCACGGGTAGTGAAATGATAGCTTCCAGCCCACCTTCAGGACGATTATGAATACGCAATTGACCATGGTGAATGTCGACAATCCGTTTCACAATGGCCAACCCCAAGCCACTGCCTTGTACAGTTCGTGCCGAATTACCCCGAACAAAAGGCTGCATCAAGGCTTCAATCTGATCTTCCGGGATGCCTTCGCCATGGTCTGCGACACAAATCAACAGTTGATCTTCTTCAACATGCGCAGAAAGCTCAATTGGTTCTGAACCATAACGTTTCGAATTATTGATCAGATTACCAATCAGCCTTTTTAGCGACATGCTGCGCGCCTGAATGGTTGGGATGTCTTGTGGCGTAAAGCGGATATCCAGCGGTTTAAACTGCTTGACCAGTTCTTGGAGCAGCACATTGACATTGGTATCCTGCGGCTCTTCATCAGAACCGTCGCGCATATAGGAAATGAACTGATCCAGAATCGCGTCCATATCTTCGACATCATAAATCAGGCCTTCTTTGAGAAAGTCTTCATCTGGCATCATTTCGGCACTGAGGCGGATTCGGGTTAAGGGCGTGCGCAAGTCATGTGAAATGCCGGCCAGCATGATTCGGCGTTCCCGCTCGGTCTGGTCCAGCGTATAAATCATTTGGTTAAAGGCATGATTGACCTGACGGATTTCCAGTGGACCATGATTGGTATCCAGATAGGGTGCTGAACCGATTCGGCTATAACTGTTGGCGGCATTTTGTAAGCGGCGTAAAGGACGGTTGAGCTGACGCACCAAGGTCAAAATAATGATGCCGACAATAATCGGCGTGCCAAGCAACCAGCCCAAAATTAGTTCATTGCTATAGTTGGCATACGTCTTTAAAGGTTCCTGTACCCAGTGACCATTCATTTCAGGAGTCTGGATCCAGATACGTGGACTCGGCTTAAACTGGAAATAGACTGTGGCTTGTTCGATGCGTAACTCTTTGGCCAGTTTGGTTTCGATCTGTCGGGTAAAAAATTCGGCAATCAGCTTTTCCCGGACAGTGGGATATTCTGCCGGATTGGTCACGTATTCAATGCCGACCCGGTTTTTCAGCCAGTCATCGATATCGACTTCCTGCTGTTTGTGATACAGGCGCAGATCGGGATTGTTGAGAATTTCCAGTTCCATGGCCAGATAACGCGCATGTTGCTGGATTTCAGGTAAAAACAGGGTACGCCAAAAGAACCATAAGGACATGAACAGGCTGAAACAGACCACAAAAACCACCAGTACCGTGGTACGCATGGCAGCAGAACGCGGCTTGATTTTGTCGAGAAATCGTTCCCCGCGGGTACGCTTTTTTTCCGAGTAGCTGACAAAATCGGTAAATTTTTGTGGATCGATGGGGTCGAGTTTCACACCAGCTCCCTGTAGGCATTTTCCAAATTGAGCAGTAATAATAATTTGTAATGGAATCTTACTGCTTGAACCTTCGATGGAAGGAGCTTGTTGTGTTACTTTTTTTGAAAAAATGAGTAACACTGTTACGCAAGTAAAAACTTTGCCATTCGCTGAACTCGCGCATTTGTATACGAGCCTTTAAAGAAGGGGAGGCTCAAACAGCAGCGAATGGCTTTTAGGGACAATAAATTGGGGCAATCTTTATCCTATAAGTTTTCCTTTATTCAGCACCATCTGGAACAAAGACATAACCCACACCCCATACGGTCTGGATATAACGTGCACGCGCTGGGTTTTCTTCCACTAAACGGCGTAAGCGTGACACCTGAACATCAATTGAACGTTCCATGGCACCCCATTCACGGCCGCGCGCCAGATTCATCAGTTTGTCGCGGGTTAATGGTTCGCGTGGATGTTGAACCAGTGCTTTCAGTACCGCAAACTCACCAGTAGTGAGCGTTACCACTTGGCCTTCACGGGTCAGAGTGCGGGTAGAGAGATCTAGCGACCATGGGCCAAAAGAAACCACTTCCATCTGTTGGCTTGGTGCACCCGGCACTTCACGTACCTGACGGCGCAATACCGCACGAATACGTGCCAGCAGCTCATTCGGGTTAAACGGTTTAGGCAAGTAATCATCGGCACCTGCTTCTAAACCGGCAATACGATCCGAGTCGCTACCACGAGCGGTGAGCATAATGATAGGCGTATCGATATTGGATTGGCGTAAACGACGACAGATACTCAAGCCATCTTCGACCGGAAGCATAAAGTCGAGCACGATCAGAGAAAACAGTTCCCGCTGTAAAAGTCGATCCATCTGCGTGGCATCATGTGCAGTTTTAACCACAAAGCCTTTATCTTCGAGAAAACGCTGTAATAAGGTACGCAGACGAACATCATCATCAACCACCAGGATCCGTTCGACCCGGTCCGTTTCGGTATGTACGGCATCGGCTTTTTCAGCAGGTACAACTAAACTCATGAGATGCTCCTTTATTCTTTATTGTCGTCATAAACAAAAATCAAATAGGCTTTGAGTATACGATTCATTGATATTAATTGACTATGCTCTAAAGCACCAAATATTGCAGTTAAAATCAAGACATAGATACCAAATATATACATCTAAATGAGCAAAAAATACGATTTTAAGCTGGATAAAAAGCAAAGTTCATACAAACTTTATCGGGAAAAGCTGAAAACTGTGGCACTTCATAATATAAAGATGAGGTAAATTAATAAAAACAATGGTGGATTTTATAGACCCGGTCTTTATAATCATGCCATTTAGTACTTATCCTTGTGGGATCAAACACGATGACTGACTTAGTTCAGCAGTTGGCAAAAGAACTTGCCGTACGTCCAAATCAAGTTGAGGCTGCCATCAAGCTTATTGATGAAGGTGCCAGTGTTCCTTTTATTGCACGTTACCGTAAAGAAGTAACGCAAGGCTTAGACGATACGCAACTACGTCAACTCGATACGCGTTTATCATACTTGCGTGATTTGTATGAGCGTCGTGAAAAGGTGATTGAATCACTCAAAGAACAAGATAAATTGTCTGATGATTTATTGGCGCGTGTGAATGCCGCTGAAACCAAAAATGCATTAGAAGAAATTTACGCGCCGTACCGTCCAAAACGTACCAGTAAATCATTCAAGGCCAAAGAAGCCGGTTTAGGCCCAATTGCCGAAAAAATCTTTAATGAAGCCGTTGATCCAGCTGAAGCTTTGGCGGGCTTTAGCCATGAAGATTACCCAGATACTGAAAGCCAGCTTGATGCGATTCAGCACATCCTGATTGATGACTGGGCGCAAAATATCGCACTGACCACTGAACTTAAAGCGACATTTGCAAAAACTGCTGTGCTGAAAAGTTTGGTTGCAAGTGATGAGAAAAAAGAAGTCGGTAAAAAATTCCGTGATTATTTCGATTTCTCTGAAAACTTGAATAAAGTGCCTTCACACCGTTTATTGGCGATGCTACGTGGCCGTCAGGAAAACGTTTTAGGCCTGAAAGTGGATGGCGAAGATGATGCCCCGTTGGCGCGTATTGAAACTGAATACAATTTAGAAACTGTTCAGCCACAAGCACGTCAGGATTTCCTGAAGCAAACTGCAAAACTATTCTGGCTCGGTAAAGTTCGTCCAACGATTGAACATTCATTACTGACTGAAAAACGTCTGGCTGCTGAAACAGAAGCGATGAATGTCTTTGCTGAAAACCTGCGTCATTTACTGCTGTCTGCACCTGCTGGTGCACGTACCACTTTGGGCGTGGACCCGGGTATCCGTACTGGTGTGAAACTGGCAGTGGTGAACGAGTCTGGTGATGTGCTGGCACATAGTACGATTTATCCTTTTGCGCCAAAAGACGATAAAGAAGGTTCATTGGCTGAGCTGGCACGTCTATGCCGCGAATTCAATGTTGACCTGATCGCGATTGGTAATGGTACTGCAAGCCGTGAAACTGAAGCTTTGATTGCTGAAATGATGGCTGCGAACAGTAATCTGAAAATGACACGTGTGTCTGTGTCTGAAGCAGGTGCATCTGTATATTCAGCATCGGAATTGGCTTCACAGGAACTTCCAGAGCTGGACGTGTCGATCCGTGGTGCAGTATCGATTGCACGCCGTTTACAAGATCCATTGGCGGAACTGGTGAAAATCGATCCTAAATCAATCGGTGTAGGCCAGTATCAACATGACGTGAACCAAACCGGTCTGGCGAAAACCTTGGAAGCGGTCGTTGAAGACTGTGTGAACTCGGTGGGTGTGGATGTCAATACTGCATCAGCAGCGATTTTGGGTTATATCGCGGGTCTAAATAAATCAATTGCACAGCAAATTGTGGAATTCCGTAAGGAAAATGGCCGTTTTGACAATCGTCAGTCTTTGAAGAAAGTGCCACGTTTAGGCGAGCGTACTTTTGAGCAGGCTGCGGGCTTTTTGCGTATTCAAGATGGTACAGAACCACTGGATGCTTCTGCGGTTCACCCTGAGTCATATGCTTTGGTGAGCAAAATTGTTGAAGCGAAAGCAACGACTGTAAAAGACATCATTGGCAATACTGAAATCATTCGCCAAGTGAATGCTGAAGAATTTGCAGACGAAAAATTCGGTCTACCGACAATTCAAGACGTATTGGCTGAACTGGAAAAACCGGGCCGTGACCCGCGTCCAGAATTTCGTACTGCTAAATTCCGTGATGACATTACTGAAGTTACGCAATTGTCTGAAGGCATGCAGCTGGAAGGTGTAGTCACCAACGTGACTAACTTCGGTGCATTTGTCGATGTGGGTGTGCATCAAGACGGTTTAGTACATATTTCTGAACTGGCCAATGAATTTGTCGCTGATCCGCATAAAGTGGTGAAACCGGGTCAAATCGTACAAGTCCGTGTTTTGAATGTGGATGCTGAACGTAACCGCGTGAATCTGTCGATGCGTCCTGAAGGTTCTGAAGCTCCGGCGAAAGCACCACGTCAGCCACGTCGTGAAAACAATGAGCCACGTGCTGAACGTAAGCCTCAAGGCAAACGTCCACAGCAAGCACGTCCGCAAGGCGACCGTCCTCAGGGCAAGAAACCGCAAGCGGCTAAACCACAAGAGCAAAAAATTGGTGGTTTAGGTGCATTGTTATTGCAAGCAGGGATTAAAGGTTCTAAATAATTTTCAGATATCTTTAATTTAAAAAAACCTCCCAATCGGGAGGTTTTTTATTGGATCATTATGAATTGATCATCGGCACAATCCAGCTAGTAACAATTAATAAAATACCGAGATGTCCCAATTTTCGTGTCACATAGACCAACTTAGACGGTGGCTGTTCCAGTCGTTTTGCATATTCTTCCATGCTAATGCCGGGCTTACCTTTACTGGTAAATAAAAATACCGCCAGGTCGATACAGATCAGAATCGTACCGATATCAGCGACCAGTTCCATCAGGACAAAATCCTGGCTATATAGCGACATGCTGACGCTATAAATCAGATAAATGGCAAAGGCCAGACACAGGTATTGCAGGACAACTAAAAACTTCTGCATAAATCTCAACAGTTCACAAAATTAAAGCAATTATACAAATAATCGGGCAGCTGCGGCCAATTACAAGGCCTGCATTATCTCAGCAAAATTCTGCTTCTCGACCAGTTCCAGAAATTCATCGCCCAGACGCTGACTTTCCGCAATACATTGTTTCCAGAGCTGAATCCGTTGGGTTTGATCCAAACCTTTTAAGTTAAAGTCTTTACGGTCAGGCAAACGACCCAACGGCAAACTTTGCAGATAGTGCTGCGATGGAGATATGAGCAAAGTTCGTGCCTGATTTTCCGGATTTGAGGTACGTTTAAATAACTTGTCGAACCAGCCGGGGATAATGCTATCGGTAAAATGTGGATACAGCACAATGCCCTTGCTCTGAAAGGGCAGGTCAATGTGATAATCAATCAGGCCACCATCACGATAATAACCCTGCGGTGCATCCGGAATATTGTTCACCGCTGCCATCACCCCGGGAATAGACGCTGAGGCCATCAGCCAGGACAGCACACTCTGTTCGGTTAGTGCATGATAATGCGTAGTAAATCCATCTTCAGCGATTTTAAACTGCTCACCCGTATTCGGCTGGCTGATCACACGTTGCATGAAATGACGGCTGTGCCGGCGTGCGACTGCGGTCGTTCCAAGAATTCCAGCCACGGAAGCCAGCAACGGCAGTGCCTTGTCACTTTGAAAAATGTGCTGGGCTTTAATTGAAATGACTGCGAGATGATAATCTGGATGATTGACCAGATCGTTTTCTTTGCCTTGTACCAGATCCAGCAGCATGCCACGACATATGTCGCTGACATCCTGACGGGTCATTTTTTTATGAAAATAGAGATTGGTATAGAGTTCAGCTAAGCGTTCGGTTCCCTGTTGAGCACCATGTGCAGCTATACTGGCGAAGCGCCAACTACCAATCGAAGAACCCACCAAAGTTCTACGCTGAGGTGCACGTGGAAAAAACTCACCAAAAATCGCTTGGTCCAGTCCCTGAATACCGATGCCTTTGGGGCCACCTGCAGCACCGGGCACGATATCGACTTGTTCGGGTTGCAAACCTTGTTGCAGAATCAGCTCACGTGCCAGATGGCCAGCACGAATCGTCAGCGCAGGCGCACGTTTTTGTAAAATCTGTACCATGGTTGAACCTATACCAGTCAAATGTGTGCTTATTTTAAGCGATAGGTCTAAAGACCCAATGGCAAGATATGTCCTAAGGTGACTTTGGAGTCATGCGATGTCCAGAAAATAAAAAACCTGAACAGTGTCAGGTTTTTTTAAAAGCTCATTTAGTTATTTCGCAATCCGCCAGACGGCGAGCACACTCGCCAGTACAATCAGAATCACCGATACAAACCACGGTGAAATAATTGCAATCGCCAGCAGAATGGCCATGACACTGCCGAACATCCAGCTACGCTTCTGTTGATGTTCCATTTGCAGACGCATGCTTTGTAATTCATTGAGCTGTTTGGCATGCCAAGCCGACTGGTTTTTTAAACCGTTTAAGCTGTCGATCATCAGGGTCGGTAAATCCTGCGCCCCTAAAAGCAGATCCGGGATTTTCTGTCCCAGTTCTTTCAGGTTCTTTTGCGGATTCATCTGGGCCTTGATCCAATCTGTCAGGATCGGTTTGGCCAGACTCCAGATATCCAGTTCAGGATACAGGTCGGTTCCTAAACCTTCGACATGCACCAAGGTTTTCAACAGCAACATCAATTGAGGTGGAATTTCTAGATGGAAACGACGAGCGATGTCCATGACTTCAATTAGAATGCCGGCAAAATCTAGTTCATGCATCGGTTTTGAGACCATTGGCCCCACACTGCGGCGCATTTCACGAGCCAAAGCATCCTGATCAGTTCCCGGTGGAATCCAGCCGGCCTGATGCACTACCTGAATCAGTTGCATAAAGTCGCTATTCATGACGGCCAGTAGCATTCGCGCGACCGTCATCTGGTCATGCTTGGACAGCTCGCCCATAATCGCGCAGTCCAGCGCAATGAAACGCGGATTGGCCGGATTGATGGTTTCTACAAAGACGTTGCCCGGATGCATGTCAGCATGGAAGAAGTTATCGCGGAACACCTGAGTAAAGAAGATGGTCAGACCTTTACGTGCCAGATCGGCACGATCCATGCCGAGTCGGTCAAAGGTCGCGATATCTGAAATCGGCACCCCGGTAATGCGCTCGGCTACCAGAACATCTTTGCTGTCCATGTAAATTTCCGGCACATACATCATGCTCGAGCCGGTAAAGTGATGGCGCATACGGCGGGTATTGTCTGCTTCCAGCGTCAGATCCAGCTCATTCAGAATGATCTGTCGATAATCCTGAATGATTTCCGACAAGTGTAATGCGCGGGCAGCTTCCAGACGTTTTTCCAAAAATTGACCGAGCCATTCCAGAATTTCAAAATCCTGCAAAATCTGCTGGCGAATATTCGGGCGGGTGACTTTAACCACCACTTCACGGCCATCATGCAAGGCAGCCGTATGCACCTGAGCAATCGAAGCTGCAGCCAGTGGCTGGGTATCGAAACGCGCGAATAGGGTATTTACATCAGCTTTCAGGGATTCCTGAATGCGCATCTTGGCTACGTCATTATCAAACGGCTTGACCCGGTCTTGTAGCAAGACCAGTTGCTGTAAAACTTCAGGTGGAATCAGGTCACGACGGGTCGAGAGCAGTTGACCGAGCTTGATCGCCAACGGCCCCATTTCTTCTAAAGCCAGTTTCAGCTTGAGCGGATTTTTACGTTCACGACTGGACCAGGCGGCCGGATGCATCCGGATGAGGGATAGCACATGCCGGGATTTTTCTGGTAATTCTTCCGCAGGAAACAACGTGTCGAGTCGATAGTGCGCGGCGATGCGCCAAAGTTCGAGTAAACGTGAAACATGCGGAATCATAAAGCTGTGTACCTAGTCTTGAGTAGAATTGTTTGAGGCATCGATTTTAGCCTGAAGCTGATGGATTTTCGCTTCAACCCGATCTAAATTTTGATTCAGGATACGGGTGTCCTGATTCAGGTCATCCATTTGCCAGCGTGGGGCAAACAGACCACTGTCTTCTTTTAAGGCATCTTCAGCAAAGAATAATTGACTTTGCAGGGTGCGTTTTAGCTGCTTGGGCAGCAGTTGCAATTTACCAATTTCATGCGCTAGTGTCGGCCCAACCCAGGGACTTAAGTGTGCCGCCAGATCCAGTTCCGCCTGTTGCATGATGCGCTGGAGTTCCTGCAATAATTTGTAGTCGCCTTGCAATGGAATATTGCCGACTTCATCGGAAAGCAGCAGCTTGAGTAATTCCACCACATTGCTGACCTGCAAGGTTGCAGTTGCTTCGGTGACTGTCGCGGAACTTGCGTCAAATGGACGTTGTTCAAAGACCGAAGGTGTTTCGGTATGACCGGTTGCCGTTGGTTCCAGACGAACTTTGCTTTCATCAAAAAAAACATCGACCGAAAGCTGCGGCGAGGTGATCACCACCCGCAGCATCTTACCGGACAGAGCATTCAGCTGGATGCGGGTAATGGCATCCAGATCAATGATATGATGAATCACGCGTTCAACAGCACCGAGTGCCAGAATTGACCACATAGGCAAGGAACCTTAAAGTTTGAAACCGCGGTGAACCGCAACAATCCCGCCAGTCAGGTTGTGATAGTCACAATTCTGGAAGCCGGCATTTTCCATCATGCCTTTCAGGGTGCGCTGGTCCGGATGCATACGGATCGATTCAGCCAGGTATTTATAGCTTTCTGCATCATTGGCAATGATTTTTCCCATGATTGGCAATGCCGTGAACGAATACAGGTCATACAGTTTAGAGAATGGTTCAAACACTGGTTTAGAGAATTCCAGAACCAGTAAACGGCCACCTGGCTTAAGGACACGGTACATCGCAGCCAGTGCCGCATCTTTATCGGTGACGTTACGCAGGCCAAAAGAAATGGTCAAAAGGTCAAAGCTGTTGTCTGCAAATGGTTCTAAGGTTTCGGCATTGGCCAGAACGAAATCGACATTGGTACAACCTGCATCAATCAGACGGTCACGACCGACATTCAGCATGGATTCGTTAATATCAGACAGTACCACATGACCCGTCGGGCCCACTTCGCGGCTAAAGACTTTAGCCAAGTCGCCGGTGCCGCCCGCGATATCCAGCACATGCTGGCCACGGCGTACACCTGACATATTGATCGCAAAACGTTTCCACAGGCGATGAATACCAAAAGACATCAAGTCATTCATGATGTCGTATTTGCTCGCTACAGAGTGGAACACTTCTGCGACTTTCTGGGCTTTTTCTTCGCTGTTTACAGTTTGATAGCCGAAGTGCGTGGTTGAGCCGACGTTACCCGTATTGGCACCGCGTGGCAGATTATATTTGGGCACAGTACCCGTCACAGGCGTGTCAGTCAGACGTTGTTCTAAAGATTGTTGCTGACCTTGCGGGGTGCCTTGTGGAAGGGGTTCAGTTAAGAATGGGCTCACTTTGTCTGTCTGTTGTGCCGACTCGGGGGTAGGGGTAGGCGTTGTATTTTCATTCGACATTGGAGTCACTCCTAACATATCAATCGGGTTAATCTTGCATTGTCTGCATCATGACAGATTCTAAAGGCTTATTCAGCAATCATGATGCAATTGTTATGAATAATATACAGAAAAATTCACGCTTGGCAGAAATACTCATCGGGTATTTATTGAAACGGTAGCGGATCGCCAGAATGTACTTTCTCGATAATCTGGCGTTCGGTGGCAGTGAACGTGCGTACAAATTTTTCTGCCGATTTGAGTGGCTTCATGGCCAGAAAACCATCCTGCATAAATTCATACATTACCTGAAAGTTATATTTATTCGCCGCGCCCTTACACATTTTAAAGGCGGTATAGACCACAAATGAACGCATGTATTTATCCAGACTCATACCGAGCTGATCCAGCAGAGCCAACTGTTTCAGGCGTGCTTCACCCTGATCCAGCTTCAAATAGGTCAGGCGCATCATCTCGTCAGTCAGCGGTTCATGCGGATGATAATCCTGTAATAACTGAATCGCGACCTGTTCATCCAGCTGTACCGCCAGAATAGCCAGCTCTACGCCTGAGGTGCCGGTTTTAATGGCATTTTCCGGAATAACTTTTTCTGCTTTATGTGCATATTTCATCAGCCGGGCAATCTGTTCTGCCAGCGCATCAAAGTCAGCGCCGCCGTAGAGACGGTTCAGGAAATACTCGGACATCAACAGGTTTTGTTTTTCAGCAAAATGGGCACGATGGGTGCGCTGCATGCGGACTTTCTGCCAGGCCTGCACATCCTGTAAACGGCTTAAAATGTCAGGCCGGGTGTGATAAGCCAGTTGATAATAATGCGCTAACAGATCATCGAGTACGGCAAGTTTGGACATGAGGCTTCAATTATCATTGGAGGATGCAAGAATCTTAGAGGCTGCCGGACAATCCTGCTATGACAAATTGAACAGAGATCGGGCATTTGTATGTCAATCTGTTGTTTAAATAGCCAATTTAATCGTGTGAAAAACGTTGCCAGAGCTATTTTTGCGCTGAAACTCCTCGCTATACTGCAAACAGCATAAAAGATCAGGGTTGAAGATGCGTATGGAACAACCACAATTTCAGTTAATGGATGAAGATCAGCTGTCTGTCGAGCTGATTGATGCCCAATATAATTTAAAAAAGACCCGGGGCCAGAAAAATGCCAAAAGTCTGGTGATTCTGGTGAATGGCATTGAACTGGCCGGCAAGGGTGAAGCGGTTAAACAGTTACGTGAATGGGTCGATCCGCGCTATTTGCGTGTGAAAGCCGATAAGCCTCAGCTAGCCGGCCCGAAGCAGACCTTGTGGCAACCTTATGCACGTTTTATTCCTGCCGAAGGCCAGATCATGGTGCTGTTTGGTAACTGGTATAGCGATCTGCTCGGCAGTGCCATGCAAGCTGAAAGCCCGCTGAGTGATGCACAGTTTGATGAATATCTGCAAGAGATGCAGGCCTTTGAACAGGACCTGAAAAATAACCATGTCGATGTGATCAAGGTCTGGTTTGACCTGTCCTGGAAAGTCTTGCAAAAACGTCTGGATGCCATGGATCCGAGTGAAACTCACTGGCATCAACTGCATGGTCTGGACTGGCGCAATCGCAAAGAATATGACACCTTGCAGCGCCTGCGTCAGCGCTTTACCGAGGACTGGTTCATTATTGATGGCGAAGATGAGCAGCAGCGCGACCAGCAATTTGCCCAGTATATCCTGAGTGCCTTGAAACATTGTCCGGATCATCCCGCCAGAGCCAAGGGAAGATGGAAGCAGGCCAAGATTCCCGAGCAGTTAAAACATCCTTCCAAGACCCAAGCCCAGCCAGAAGATTACAAACCGGAACTAAAAAAATTAACCGCGAAGGTCGCCAAAGCCATGCGTTCCGATTCGCGTAATGTGGTGATTCTGTTCGAAGGCATGGATGCTGCCGGCAAGGGCGGCGCGATCAAGCGGATTGTCAAAAAACTGGATCCACGTGAATATGAAATTCATACCATTGCCGCACCAGAAAAATATGAGCTGAGCCGTCCTTATTTATGGCGCTTCTGGACCAAGCTGCAAACCGATGATGATATCTGCATTTTTGACCGTTCCTGGTATGGTCGGGTATTGGTAGAACGGGTAGAAGGGTTTTCTAGTCCGGTAGAATGGCAGCGTGCTTATAATGAAATTAACCGTTTTGAACAGAGCCTGGTCAAGCATCAAACGGTGATTGTGAAAATCTGGCTGGCAATCTCCAAGGACGAACAGGCAGCGCGTTTCAAGGCGCGTGAAGATACACCGCATAAGCGTTTTAAAATTACTGAAGAAGACTGGCGTAACCGGGAGCGCTGGGACGATTATCTGAAAGCGGCAGCCGATATGTTTGAACATACCTCGACCGAGGAAGCACCCTGGCATATTATTGCGACCGATGATAAGAATACCGCGCGGGTCGAGGTGTTAAAGGCTATTTTAAAACAGCTTCAGGCAGAATAATCTGCCTGAAGTAGAGGATTTTAAACAGTTTAAAATATTCAGCTTAAACAGAATTAACCTTGGGCGACCTGTTTTTGCTGGATACTTTTAGCGGTGCGATAGCAGTCTTGGACATGAGCATCGGCAATTTTTTTCATAACAAAATAACCCAGACTTGCGGCCACAAGCTGACCACCCAGCGGAATGAATTTTGTGACTTGCTTTATGATCACTTTCGCTGCAACATTGTTCAAAGATTTTTTAACTGCCGTACGTGCGACCACCAGTCCGGAAAATTCTACGCCACGTTTACGCAGCTCCTGCCAGTGAATCTGACGGGTTTTTGGATCGTAGACACTGATCTGCTCAGGGGACAGGCCGAAGCGGGCATTGATCTCGGGAATCAATTGCGACAAGATACCGACATCAATGACCACATCCATAAAAGGTACCGGAATCACGGCGGCACCGGCAGAATAGTAGGCGCGTTTTTTGGTGAGTTCCAGGCATTCGTCGCGGATTTGTTCTAAATCTAGACTCGGATCGAGACGTTCAGGAATTTTATCTAATTTCATGGGCACTACCTAAGCTCTATGTTGTTTTTTTCTATTCAAGCATCTTTAAGATGCTTTTTTCAAAGAAATTTTTCGACTGAAGTGTGGTTTTAAAGTGTCATAGCGCGCTCGGGATGTATAGTAAATAATCTTTATTGTTTTGTAGTAAAAACCACATTCAGCAGTTCAGGGGAACCAATGGCCATCCATGTTATTCAGAGTCAACGTATTGATGTGCTTTTGGATAGTATGCTGCGTATTGTCAACCAGACTGCCCGGAATCCATTTGAGGTGTTACAAACCCGGCATTTTATTGTGCCATCTCCGGCAGTAGAAACTTGGCTGACCCAGAAAATTGCCGAGAAAAAAGGCATTAGCGCCAATACCCAGTTTCATCACCGGATTCGCGCCTTTCAATGGACCTCTTATCAGTGGGTATTGAATGCTCCCAAAGAAGTGGAGCAGGTCCGTGAAGCCAATATTCCGCGTATTATCATCAAATGGCGCGTGTTTCAGGCGCTACGAAAATGCATTCTGCCTGAACAGATTCCTTTAGACGTCGATCATCCGCTGTATTCTATTGTGAAGCGGATTTATGACAGTGCTGACCGGCTGGAGCAGGGTACAGAGAAGCAGCTGAAAAAACAGAGCATGCTGTACTGGGTAGCCGAGCAGGTGTCGCGTTTGTTTAGCCATTATATGGATTATCGCGGTTATTGCGCGCGTAACTGTCCTCCAAACAACTGTGGTTGTCCGAGTAACTGGTTAGAGTCCTGGGGGCAGGATATTGCGCTCGATATCGAGCAAATGATCTATAGCCCCAAAGATGAAAATGGTCATGAGATGCAGGTGGCGGATTTTGTCAAGATTCAGGCGCGTGAACTGGAAGCTTGGCAACGCTGGTTGTGGCAGCATGTATTTCAGGATGACTATGCCAAAATCCTGGAGATTGAACGCCTGTATTGGGATCGGCTGGAAAATGCAGAGACCCGGGCCCAAGCTCTGAAACGACTGCCGGCACAGATTGTGGTGTTTAGCCTGTTAGAATTGCCACCGAGCCAGCTGGATTTTTTACGCCGTCTGGGCCAGTACATTGATATCTATATTTTTCACTTCAACCCCTCGCAGGAATACTGGGCCGACAGTGTCGATCCGGACTGGAAAGCCAGATTTGATTTGCAGCGGGAAGAGCGCTTTATTCAGCGTTTTGAAAAAACCCGTCAACGTAAACCGAATGATGCGGAAATAAAAGATTTCAGGATCAAGCAGCTGAACTTTAATGCCGAAGACCGGGAATCGCGGCATCCGCTCCTGACCCGATTCGGCAAGCAGGCACGGGATCATTTTTCTCTACTCTCTAAACTGTCTTCGGGGGAAGAGGGTCTCTGGGCCGATGTCTTTGTCGATGAATATCAGGACAGGCTGCTGGCCAAAATCCAGTCGGATATCCTGTATTTGCTCGAGCCCGAGCAGCATCAATATGCTTTAAGCCCTGATGATGATTCGGTACAGATTCATGTCTGTCATTCTTCATTACGTCAGCTGGAAGTTCTCAAAGAACAACTGATTCACTGGCTGGCTCAAGGCAATGAAGAAGCGCCGCGTCAGCCCAGTGATATTCTGGTGTTGACGCCAAGTCTGAAAGAACTGGAACCGGCAATTCGCAGTGTCTTTGCGCCACCACCGCGTGAGCGCGAAACCGACAGCAAACGCCTGCAAAAAGATAACCTGTATTTACCGATCCAGATTGCCGGGGTGTCGCGTCTGGATGTCAGCAATGCCTGGCGCGCGGTACTGGGCCGGATTCAGTGGGTACGGCGCCGTTTCAGTATTGAGGACTTTGCCGACTGGCTCAGCCTGAATGCGACCCAGCAGTATTATGGTCTGGACTATAGTCAGGTAGAGCGGATGTTACAATTGCTGACAGATGCTGGCTTCAAGCGTGGATTGGACCAGCAGCATTTACAGCAAAGTCTGAGCGCAGGCGATGAGGATTACCGGTTTAGCTTTAAATTCGCGCTGGACCGTCTGGCGTTGGGTCTGGCGATTCCTGAACATACCCTGTTTCAGGACACCTTGAGTTATGCCAAGGTTCTGACCAGTGATTTTCCCTTGATATCCACCCTGATCCGGATTTATCAGGATCTGGTAGAGCGCCGTGACTGGCTGACTTTGCATGAAACCGGACAGCGCACGCCAGTCAAAACCTGGCTGGAATATCTGCGCGCCGATCTGAACGAGTTCCGTGATGCTGGCGTGGAATCGCTCAAAACCGTTGCCGAGATTATCGACAAGCAAATGCGGATGCTGACCCTGGCTGATTATCATGATCAGGATGATCCGCATGCCAGTCAGGAACTGGTGGCACTCAGTCTGCCTCTGCCTTATGTGCTGGAAGAAATTCAGAATACCCTGGAGATGCAGCTGGATCAGGCCGAACCGACTGGACAGATTACTTTTAGCCAGATTGGGCAGATCCGGCCATTGCCTTATAAACTGGTGGTGATGCTGAATCTGGATAGCGGTAAATTTCCGAGCCGCAATCAACAGGTTCCGTTTGACCTGATGCGCAGCCTGAAGCCGCAACTTGGTGACCGTTCCCGTCTGGATGACGAGCAGGGCGCTTTTCTGGATGCCTTGCTGCTGGCACAGGAAAATCTATGGCTGTTCTATAATGGCTTTGATCTGGAGGATGGTGAGGCTCGCGATCCATCCACTGCCTTGCAGGAACTGGTTCAGCATATCGCGCTGATCTGCCAGTCTGAACAGCCGGATGCCGAAGTCGATCCGATGGTGGATATTCATGGTCTGTCCGTGGCTCAACATATCCGGCAGCTTTATCATGTACATCCCTTGCAGCCTTTTGATCCGGCCGGATTTACAGATATGCAGACACCACGTTATCAGGATCAGTGGTTTGCGGTAGCAGAGTATATCCGCAGTGCCGAAGGCAAACGCAGCAGCTGGATCAATGCACATTATCCGGCACTAGAACAAAAAGAAATCCGGGTACTCAAAGGCGATGAATGGATCCGCGATATGATTTTCCCGGCACGTCTATTCCTGAAAAGTGTCGGGGTTTCCACGATTCGCTATGCCGATTTGCCGAGTTCCCGGGAACCCCTATTACTGAACAAGCTGGAACAGTATCAGGTACGGGATTTCCTGTTGCAACAAGAGCAGGAGATTGAGCCGAACCTGATGCTAGACCGTTTGCCAGTGGGCAAAACCCAGCAAGCCACCTGGCTGGGCAGCCAGCAGGAACAGCAGTTATTGCAAGAACGTTTGCTGCAGTTGGGTAAAGAACTGACGCCAGTTACCCAGCAATCCTGGCAGTTCAGTCCTGAACTGATCATTCATATTAACGTGCCTCAGGTTCCAAACAGCAGCTACTGGCTGAGTATGCAATCCTCTTCGGCCTCGGAAAAACGCCGTGCCCAGATCTGGCTGGAGTATCTGCTGTGGCTGGCTTACTTAAATGATGATGCACGCTCTCCAGAACTGGAGCGCATTGTCATTTTCAGTAATAAAACCCTGAAGTTTTCTGGCTTGAGTTCGAGCAAGGCACATGAGTATTTGCAGCTCTGGTTAAAGGCATGGAAAATTGGTCAACAGCAGCCGCTGGTCTTGCCGGCAGAATTACTGATGAAAAAAGAATGGCAGTGGGCCGAGAATGAACATGGCAAAATGACTATTGTGGAAATGCCCGAATTGCTAAAGGCCTGGAACAACAGCTATGAGAGTGCCAAACCTTTGGCTTCGGATGAATCCAGTCTGCTGCATCAGGACTGGCAATTTATTTTGCAGGATCAGGATCCGGATCTGGCCTTGCAAAATTGCTGCCATGATTTTGCTCATGGCCTGTATGCGCCGATTCATCAACATCTGGAGTGGGTGAAATAGCCGTATGACTTTCTTAAAGCAGCAGATGCAAAAAGCCATTTCTACCAATCCGATTCAGGACATGACGTTCCGGGGCTTACACTGGATTGAGGCCTCGGCAGGCACCGGCAAGACCTATACTTTATCCAGTTTGATGGTGCGAATTTTTCTGGATCAGTATTATCCGCATCAGGTGATTGCAACCACCTTTACCCGTAAGGCAACGGCCGAACTGAAAAACCGGGTACGGCTGCGGGTCGAAGAAACTTTGGCCTATATCCAGCGTCATCAGCAGCTCAATTCTGTGGAAATTGCAGCGAAGATTCAGAGCGAAACTGATCCTTTATTTCAGCAGGTATTGAAAGATTATGGCACACGGATGGACTATGCCCGTCGCCGCTTGCGTCTGGTACTGAACCAGCTGGATGAACTGTTTGTCGGGACGCTGGACAGCTTTAGCCAGAAACTGTTACGTGAATTTGCTTTTGAAAGTGGCAAGATTGAACGTGCTGAACTGACCGAAGATCAGGATCTGTATATTCAGCAGCTGATTCATGATGTGCTGCGTGACTGGATTCAGCAGCAGCCGCAATATATGGTCAATCATCTGTATGTTCAAAATCTGCTGAAACCGGTGGAGCATTATACCGGGCTGGTGCGTGATGCCCTGAATTTCAGCAAGCAGCATTTCCGCAAGATCGAACTGGCTGAATGTGACCTGAACAAATTGGAAGCCTGCATCAGTCAATTAGTGAGTATTCAGGAGCATGATCTTGCCGTCATGCGGCGTTATTGTCAGGAAAGTCCGAAGTATTTTCACAAGAGTTTTTTGACCAAGTTAACCGAAATTTGTGAAAACTTTATGACCTGGAGCGCAGCCCTGAAAAATCAGGGTGGCATGAGTTTCTTTGATGCTGAATTGCAGCCGATTTTACTGAATCTGTGCCATTTGCGCCGCAAGAAAACCGATTTCCAGCCGACCACTCAGGTCTTTAACAAAAGCTGTCCGGATGCAGAGCAACAGCTGATTTTGCAACATAGTCTGATCGTGGCAATTGATGCGCTGTGTGAGGTCAAACAGTATCTGGATGAGCAGCTGCAACAGCTTACGACCTATCTGGAATTTCATATTATTCAAAGTGTGCAGATCCGTTTGCCACAAACCTTGCAGCAGCAGGGTGAAACCACTTTTTCCCAGCAAATCCGTACATTGGCAGAAGCATTGCAAGGCCAGCAGGGACAGCGTTTTGCCCAGTTTGTGCAGGCACGTTATCCGCTGATTCTGGTTGATGAATTTCAGGACACTAATCAGGATCAGGATGATCTGCTGGCCAAGATCTGGCGTGATGTCAACCGGGTGCAGTCCGGCTGCATGATTATGGTCGGCGATCCGAAACAGGCAATTTATGGTTTCCGCGGCGGCGACATGCTGACTTATAACAAGGCACACGCTGACGTACGTCACAAGCAGGGTCGAGAATATACCCTGATGCAGAACCATCGTTCAGTCAAACCACTCGTAGACGTGGTTGATGCGCTGTTCCAGCGGCAAATGGATTTTGGCGAACAGGTGCAGTACACCCTGATTCAGGCCGGTAGTCGCCCGCATCCAGATCTGGTCGATATGGATAGGATCAACCCGCAGCCTTTACGATGGATTCAGCTAGGTGAATCGGACCTGGAGGCAGACCAGGTGGCCTGGAAAATCCGTGCATTGCTGAATCAGTCTGCCCAGCAGCAACTGTACTTTCAGCAGCAAGAGCATCAGCAAAGCCTGAGCGCAGATGATATTGCCGTGTTGGGATTTGGGCATTTTGCTCTGGAACAGGTGAAGCAGCGTCTGCAGCGTATGGGCATTCCCTCCTATAAAGAATCCAAACAGAGCGTGTTTGCCAGTCCCATCGCTCAGGATGTCGCGGCCGTATTGACGGCGATTATGGATCCTTTCAATGAGGCCAAGGTCAAGCGGGCTTTACTAACCCGTCTGCTGGGCTTCAATCTGAAAAAACTGATTGATTTGCAAAGCCAGAGTGAAGGCCTCAGTCGCTATATTGCGGATCTGGATATAATTCGGGAAATGTGGTTTGAGAAAGGCTTTTTGACCGCCTGGAATTATGCACTGAACCTGTTTCAGGTCTGGACCAATCTGGTGGCCAGTCAAAGTCTGGACAATGAGCGGGTGGTGGTCAATCTGCGCCATCTGACCGAGATGCTGAGCCAGCAGAGTGAATATTATCAGGGGGCGCAAAAACTCTATCACTGGTATTTGCGCCAGCTTCAGTCACCTTCAGGCAAGGACAGCGAAAAAGAACGCAAGCTGTCTGGGGATCATGGGGTGCAGCTGATGACCATTCATGCCTCCAAAGGGCTGGAATTTAAAGTGGTGTTTTTATTGGGAGCAGATGCTGCTTTTGATGTGAATAAAGGCAATCTGAATTTTTCCCTGTCTGCGCCTGAACAGGACAACATCCTGGAACAATCCCGGGTGATTGCAGTCAATCACAAGAATTTGCATGAGCAGGCGATTCTGCAAAATGCAGCGCGTAATGCTGCCGAAAACCACCGGCTCTGGTATGTGGCGCTGACCCGTGCCAGTCACCGAGTATATGCCATGCTGCAGGATCAAAACGCACAGTCCGATTCGGGGCTGGCCTTCTGGCGTGGTCAGGGAGATCAACTGTTTCAACATGCTTTAAGTCTGGTCGAGCCGCCTCTGTCTCAGGAGCCACCGCGCCTGGTCGAGCAGTCGAACCATCATCAGGTCGACATGTGGGCGCAACCTTTGCCAGAGCGGCAGTTTTATCCGCGAACCAAAACCAGTTTTACGGCTTTGTCACAGCATCAGCTACATGGACATATCTTGCAGGACGATCTGGTCACGGCTTATGAACAGCCCGACAGTGCTGCCGATGAAATTCATTTTACCGGTCTGGAAGAACAGCCAGCAGCTGTGCCCCTAGACTGGATTAGGCTGAATTTTCCTAAAGGCACCGTAGCCGGAACATTCTTGCACAGCATTTTTGAACATATTGATTTTCAGGACAGCAGTTACTGGAATCTGGAAATCCGGCGCCGTTTTAAAAATACCGCACCGCAAATCTGGCAGGAACTGAAAGAAAAATTTGAACAGGCTTTTCATATACGTAGTGTGCTGGAACAGGCCTTTTCCCTGCATTATCAGGCTGCTGTGGTGAATCTGCGAACCCTGTTTCAGGCCACAGCTCAGGCAGATTTCAAAGCAGAGGAATTGCGTCATAGTATGCAGCGCGTATTGTCCAGCCTGAACTATAAGTTATTGACCGGAATTCGCCTGCATGATCAAAGTGAAGCTTATCGCCAGCAAGGGCAGCAGCTGTTTCACTCGGAACAGCAGCTCGAGCGTTCAGCTCTGCTAGAATTTTTAGGTCAGTTTCAAGTGTATTTCGATGGGCTGGAGGATGACTCCTTTATCCAGTTTTTTGAACAGGAAATAGCTCAGCTCACACGCTCTGCAAGCACTGAATCGCTGAATGTGGAAAGTATTTTCCAGACTGCTTTTGAGGGATTGCTGGACGAAATTACAGAAGATATTTTGCTGAACCTGATGCATGACTGGGTACATGACATTCTGGCCACTCCGATCCAGGCAGATTTTGCCTTGGCACAGCTGGAGGCTAAACAGTATCTTTCAGAATTCCCTTTTTATCTGTCCTTGACCGATGCCCCTTTGCAGATTCGGCAAATCCATCAGCTTTTTCTCGAACATGACATGATCATGAGCGATTTTAATGAGGCCAAATCGGCGCGGTATTTGACCGGTTCCATCGATCTGGTGTATTTCGATGGCCAGCGCTACCAGATTGCCGATTATAAAAGTAACTTCCTCGGACCTGATCAGCAGCACTATAGTGCTGAGGCGATTCAGCAGAATATGAGCCAGTCCAGTTACTGGTTGCAGGCCGCTCTGTATCTGGTGGCACTGCATCGGTACCTGAGTGCGAATATGCAGGGTTATTCGATTCAGCAGTACTTGGGCGGCGCAACCTATCTGTATTTGCGCGGGATGAATGGACAGGTTCAGCAAGGAGTCTATCATTGGCAACCGGACTCTGAATTCATAGAAAAACTGGATCAAATATTGGGCTATTTTGAGCAGAAAAAATCAGCTTGACTTTGCAGTTTTATAAAATATATAGAGATTAAACAGAAAATTATCCTGTGGATAACTTTGAGGATAACTGTGTGGAAAATGAGCAGAATCACGTGTCACAGCAAGACTCCAATTTAATGGCTTGGATTGACTATCTGTGTCAGCCGCCGTTTAGTACGGCTACATTTGATCCGGCAGCAAAAATCTTGATCGAGCAATTGCTTGAAGCGATGCAGGCGGGGGATAGCTGTATCGAAGTTGATCCTCGGCAGGTTGTCTTATTACACAATCTGGTTCTAGACCGCCGTCAGCAAAGTACAGGAATTGCGCCGTTTATTTTTGCAGATCAGCATTTGTATTTGTACCGCTACTGGCAGCTGGAACAGGCGGTAGCCGCACATATTGCTCGGATTAAAACCCAGACGGTTACTACCATTGATTTATCTGAACGTGATCGCAGTCTATTGTCAGATCCACAGCAGAAACTGGCACTGGAAATGGTTGTTCGGCAGGCGCTGAATATTATTACCGGCGGTCCGGGGACTGGTAAAACCTATACCTTGGCACATATGATTGCGGTCCTGCATGAGGCAATGCCAAATATCCGGATCGCTATGGCAGCACCTACCGGAAAGGCTGCACAGCGCATGAAAGAGGCACTGCAAAAAGCCTTGCATAGTGAAGCTCTACAACAGTTTGAGCTAGAAGCATTAAAACAGTTACAACCGGTGACCCTGCATCGCTTATTGGGTCTGGGCACTCGCGGACAGCCACGCTTTCATGCCAAACAGCCTTTGCCCTATGATGTGATCGTGGTCGATGAAGCCTCGATGCTGGATTTAAACCTATCCCAAATGTTGCTAGCCGCCGTACCGCCTCATGCACGGCTGATTTTACTCGGTGATGCAGACCAGCTGGCCTCTGTGGATGTCGGAACGGTACTGGCAGATTTACAGCAAGTGGTGACTCTGGAGGATAACCGGGTCAATTTAATCACCACGCGACGTTTTGCGACTGGAGCCAGGATTGGTGCAATGGCGGAGTTTATCCAGCAGAATCATGAGTCTTCTCACGTCTTGCAGAAATTTGAGCAGCAGATTGTGGCAGCCAGTGAGTTACAGGCGATCGATTTGGATCAGGTGAAGATCGACCAGTTGCAGTTACAATACCTGCTCGCTGGTGCCGAACAGACCGCGCATAATTTGAATCAGTATTATGACCAACTGATGTATGGTTATCAGGCTTATGTACAGGCCATAAAAACAGAACGAAACTCAGCTGATTTTGAACACTATGTGCAACAGGTGGTCAAAACTTTTGATGATTACCGTATTTTAACGGCAATCCGTTCTGGTGATCTGGGGCTGCTCAAGATCAATCTACAGATTGAACAACGTTTTTTAGCAGCCCAAGGTCAGTTGAAACAGGGCGACTGGTATGTCGGACGACCCGTCATGATGAGCTATAACGACTATCAGTTGGGCCTGTCCAATGGTGATATTGGTATCTGTTTTTTACGTGAGCAATCTGGTCAGCACCAGTTTGAAGTGTATTTTCCGAGTTTGGAAAAATGGGTATTAGCCACCCGTTTACCTAAAAGTATTGAAACCGCTTTTGCGCTGACCATTCATAAATCTCAAGGTTCAGAATTTTCCCATACGGCAGTGGTGCTGGATCAATATGCAAAAAATTTATTGAGCAAAGAGTTGATTTATACTGCAATTACTCGAGCCAAAAAAGTGGTCAGTTTATTGGTAGATTATGATGCTTTTACACAAGCACTTTGTGTTAGAACTACCCGGAAAAGTGGTTTGAGCCAAAAAATCATTGAACAATCTAGTAATTTAATTGGCAAAAATAATCAAATCTTGTAGGTAAAAGCTTACAATGATTCAGGAAATTGACGCATAGAGCTTTTGCTCGGTTTTTGAGAAGATTGGTTCTACAAAATAACTCAACACGGAAAGTTGAGCATAATCGTATAATGATAATAATAATGTCGGTAGACAGCGAACTTACAGTGAAGTAAGTGAAAGAGGAAACTTACAGCCGCTAAGCCTTGTAGTTTTGGGAGAGACTACAAGGCTTTTTTATATCCTGATTTTTTTTATAGGAAGCTTGCTGGATTTTTATTCTAATTTCTTAGCAAAGATTTTCAGTTCTAGCCAGTAAACTTAAGTAAATAGCGTTAAATAAAACGAGAGCTGTGTAACATTATGCAAATTTTTACCCTGTGATGTACGAAATGGCTTACAGCAAAATGAGGCAAATGCCTCTAGTGGTCTCGTAGGAATATGGCAAAATCTACCACATAAGGAAGATGATTTTTCAACAGGATGTTTGAAAATAATAATAAGCGTAAAACGCCATAATAATACAATAAATAATAATGATAAGAGAAAGAACTACAGCGCCAAAAAGCCCGAGTTTACTCGGGCTTTTTTTTATCCATTTTTTATGGAGAGCAGCGCAAGATTCAAGCGACTTAAAGGGTTTGTTGGCTTTTCAAAGGAATTTCTATATTTAATTCATCCTGGATTTATTTCACTAAAATAATGCAAAACTAGCATCTTCAAGGAACAAGAGTCATCGGATCTGAACTGCATCACTGAGCAACCAAAACCATGCAAAAATCTGGATCTATTTTTGCAATTTGATGCGTTTTCCCTTAAAATATGCAACTTGCTGTAGTGATGCACGGCAGTCAAGGTTTTGAATTCTCATCACTTTGATTTTTATCAAAATATACAAGCATCTCGGAGAAATCGAATGGCTTTAACTAACGCAGATCGCGCAGAGATCATGGCTAAATTCGCTCGCGCTGAAAACGACACTGGTTCACCAGAAGTTCAAGTAGCTCTTTTAACTGCTCAAATCAATGATTTACAAGGTCACTTCAAAGAGCACAAACACGACCACCATAGCCGTCGCGGTCTTATCCGTATGGTTAACCAACGTCGTAAACTACTTGACTACCTTAACGGTAAAGACCACGGTCGTTATGTAGCATTGATCGGTGCTTTAGGTTTACGTCGTTAATTCGATTTAAACTTTATTTTCGGGTGTATTGCATGCTTTGTGCTTTATTGCTGAAAACTAAAGTCGGTTTAGCTTTGCGCTAAGCCAGTGGAAGGGGCGAATGTTTCGCTCCTTCTTTGTGTTTAAAAATAGTATTTAATCTGGTGAGGTCGGCTTCTAAGCTTTGTCATTTACTCGTCCATATGGTCATGAATGCCAAACCTTAGGGGTCTCCACTAGAATAATTGTTCACAAGAACTAGGAAAAAATAAAACATGTCAATGTTTAATATTATTCGTAAAGAATTCCAATTCGGTCAGCACAACGTTATCCTGGAAACAGGTCGTGTTGCCCGTCAGGCAAACACTGTTGTAATTACAATGGGCGGCGTACAAGTACTTGTTGCTGTTGTGGCACAGCCTAAAGCAAAAGCAGGTCAAGATTTCTTCCCATTGACTGTTAACTACCAAGAAAAGCAATATGCTGCTGGTCGTATCCCGGGTGGTTATGGCAAGCGTGAAGGCCGTCAGTCTGAAGCTGAAACTTTAATCTCTCGTTTAATCGATCGTCCAATTCGTCCGTTGTTCCCAGAAGGTTACTTCAACGAAATTCAAGTAACAGCCACTGTGATTTCTTCTGACAAAACCATGGATGCTGACATTGCTGCAATGTTAGGTACTTCAGCTGCATTGTCTATCGCTGGTACACCTTTCCGTGGTCCGATTGGTGGCGCGCGCGTTGGTTTAATCAACGGTGAATACATCCTGAACCCAAACCTTGAACAACTTAAAGAGTCTGATCTTGATCTTGTCGTTGCAGGTACGGAATCTGCAGTACTGATGGTTGAATCTGAAGCGAAAGAGCTTTCAGAAGACCAAATGCTGGGCGCTGTATTGTTCGGTCATGACGAAATGCAAATTGCGATCCAGGCGATCAAAGAATTTGCTGCAGCTGCAGGCGCGGTTGAGTCAACTTGGGTTGCTCCAGTTAAAAACGAAGAACTTCTTGGTAAATTAAAAGAAGCATTCGAAGCGAAAATCTCTGAAGCTTACACGATTGCAGTTAAGCAAGACCGTTATGCGGCACTTGACGCGCTTTATGCAGAAGCAGTGGCACAGTTCGTTCCTGAAAATGACGAAACGGGGATTGCAGAAGAAGTAAATGAGCTGTTCGAAGACCTTAAATACCGTACTGTACGTGACAACATCCTGTCTGGTAAGCCACGTATCGATGGTCGTGATACCAAAACTGTTCGTGCAATCGACGTACAAGTAGGCGTATTGGATCGTGCTCACGGTTCTGCATTGTTCACACGTGGTGAAACTCAGGCCTTGGTCACAACGACTTTGGGTAATACACGTGATGCGTTGATGGTGGATACCCTTGCAGGTACCAAAACTGACAACTTCATGTTGCATTACAACTTCCCTGCATACTCTGTAGGTGAAACGGGTCGTGAATCTGGTCCTAAACGTCGTGAAATCGGTCATGGTCGTCTGGCACGTCGTGGTGTTCAGGCTGTACTTCCTGCGGCTGACCGCTTCCCGTACGTGATCCGTATCGTATCTGACATCACTGAATCTAACGGTTCGTCTTCAATGGCGTCTGTATGTGGTGCTTCATTATCATTGATGGATGCTGGTGTTCCACTGAAAGCACCAGTTGCGGGTATCGCGATGGGTCTTGTGAAAGAAGGCGAGCGTTTCGCAGTTCTTTCTGACATCTTGGGTGATGAAGATCACTTGGGCGACATGGACTTTAAAGTAGCGGGTTCTGCAAACGGTATTACTGCGCTACAAATGGACATCAAGATCGAAGGCATCACTGAAGAGATCATGGAATCTGCATTGAACCAGGCTTATGCGGGTCGTATGCACATCTTGAATGAGATGAACCAAGTGATTTCACGTGCGCGTCCTGAAATTTCGATGCACGCACCGACATTCCAGGTGATCAACATTAACCCGGATAAAATCCGTGATGTGATCGGTAAAGGCGGCGCGACCATTCGTGCAATTACTGAAGAAACTAAAGCAGCGATCGATATCGAAGATAACGGTACAGTTCGCGTATTTGGTGAAACTAAAGCGGCTGCGCAAGCTGCAGTTGCCAAGATCCAGGCACTTACTGCTGAAATCGAGCCAGGTACAATTTATACAGGTAAAGTGATTCGTATCGTTGAATTCGGTGCGTTCGTAAATATCCTGCCAGGTACTGATGGCTTGCTTCACATCTCTCAAATCTCAAACGAACGTATTGCGAACGTGGCAGATGTATTGAAAGAAGGTCAAGAAGTGAAAGTACAGGTTGCGGATGTTGATAACCGTGGCCGTATCAAATTGACGATGAAAGACATCGAACAAGTTTAATTCTTAAAATATTCACATGGGAAAACTCATGTGAATAACAACAAAAAAGCCCTGAGATTGGTCAAAGTGTTTACTTTGGCTGGCTCAGGGCTTTTTTTATGCCTTCAATAAGATTCTGCTACGCAAATAAAGACTGATTGGATTGCTTAAGTCTTCGGCTCGGCTCATAATTTTAAGACGGATAGATGGGGAAGGCCTAGCTCTATCCTGCAACAACAAAAAGCAGAATTGTGAATAGAGAATTGTCTTAATGCAGGTTTATTATTTTTACCAACATCCGACCGAACATCATATTTTTGTACAAAAAGAGCCTATTGCTCAAGCCGAACCTGAATTTATCTGGATCGACTATACCCGGGCAGATGTGGTTAATCGGGCTGAGACTTGGCAAAAAGAAATAGAACAGCAGACCCATTTATACCTAAACGAATTGCATGTAAACGATATTCTTAATTTAGAACATCCTTGTGTATTTGATAGCATGGATGACTATGAGTTGCTTATTTTTCGCAAGCTGATTACCCCGGATGATGACATCGAGAGCGGTGAGCAGGCGCTGGAACAGCATGAAAAAGTATTTGGTCTGGCGACTACTCCGATTAGTTTTATCATGACTCCTCAAGTGCTGATTACAGTACGTGAGCAAGGCAATAAAGCAATAAAAAATTATATTTCCCGTATTGAAACCCATGTGATCCGTTCCACTCAGGAACAAAATAAGTCACGAAAACTCCCGATGACCCCGCTGGATTTATCGTTACGTTTGCTGAATAGCATGGTGGATGGTTATTTGGATTTACGTGTGCCTTTAACCCGACGGGTTGAATTCTGGCAACAGGAGTTATTACAGGGGCATCGCCGCTTTACTAAATGGAACCAGTTATTGCAAGAAAGCATATCTTTTCAACAAGTGGAAAATCTCTGTGAAGAGCAAATTGATACCTTGCAAGAACTGCGAGATGAAATTATCGATAATTATCCACACTTGAAAGGCAAGAAGAAGTCGGAACGGCAGGATATTATGCTGGTCCGAATGAATGACCTAGTCAGCCATGTAGAGCGCATCCAAAAACACACTGTTCGTTTGCGTGCCTCGATTCAGGCGGCTATCGACCTGCATTTTTCAGCCATTGCCAATCAGACCAATGAAAATATGCGCATCTTGGCGATAATTACCGCTATTTTTGCACCGCTGACCTTATTGACCGGGATTTACGGGATGAACTTTGAATTTATTCCGGGGGCGAAATCTCCTGTCGGGTTCTGGAGTATGTTAATGATCATGTTCATTAGCACGGTATTGCTGGTGTATTATTTCTATCGCAGACATCTGGTCGGCCGAGGGGAGCGCAGTGTGATTGATCTACTGGCACAACAGCATAAGAATCAACACGTGAATCTGTTCTGGTTCCTGGACTATGAGCCGATTAAGCAATCAGTGAAAGAGACCATGAAAGAAGTTGAAAAGCTGACCAAATTAAAATAGAGCTGCCTTTATCAATCGATATTTATAAAAGTTGTCCTATTTTTCAAGCACACGTAGATCAGTGGACTTCAATTTTAGATTAGCTCTGTAGAAATCAACACTCTGTTCTGCTGATCACTCAACTTGAGCTGTTCGAGTCAGTATTTTATAGATTTCATCTTTTAATTTCAGTTTTTTACGCTTGATCGCCTCAATATCATTGTTGATATGATTGACTGGATCAAGTTCAAGCTGGCTGATTTCTTTGTCCAACTCGTTATGTTCCTCGAATAACTTGGCAAAATAGGGATTTTCCTCGCGAAGTTGCACAATCAAGTCGCGGTATTCGGGAAACATGTATTTGATTTTCTTATTGCAATCTTTAGTTTTCATAGGGATTCTTATACTCTAATCATAAAATTAAATATAAATATGTTCTGATCTGCACTGAAAAATGCAGATCGACAGAACATGAAAAGGATTTACTTGAAGTGCAAATGTTTGACCTCGCGGCGTAACTCCTGCACTTCATCAATGAGGTCCAGCATCATGGCAACGGCGCTAAATGAGGCATCAAAATCACGTTGCAGGCGATAGGCGCGTTGTGCACGCGAGATATCTTCGCCGAGGAAAGTGCTGGTCGGGGTTGTGGAACGATTGGGTAAAATTCCATGTTCAATTAACTGCATGACCCATTCGGGGCTTTGTCCACATGCTTCTGCAAAGTGGATCAAGTCAAATGAACGATCGTCCATAATTTCTGAGGGGGTATAACCGTGGGAAAAACTTTCTTGGTACTGAATCGTAGTCATGGGTCTACTCCTTAAACAGCCAAGTGTGCAAAATCCGGAGAGTGGGAAGGTGCTAAAATAGAACGCTTTCCAACCCTTGGACCTGCAGACTCAGAGTGATGACTCAAATGATCATGAGTGAAGAGTCGGGATGTGCTGGTAGTTGATGAATCAGTCGGTCTGACCGGATCTTTATCAGCAGCATGCGAGGCAAAGAAGGTTAAAGCTGAAGTGGTTTTTATAATTTTATGTGTTATCGACAAAGCGTATTCAATCACTTTCCTGTGTTGAATAGAGGGTGCCATATCAGGGCTGCAAAGCAGACCAAAGGGCAAAATTGAACGAGGCTGAAGATTGATCATCATAAATGGATAAAAAATAACCGTCTTCGATCCATTATTATGACTTTAGCTGTCCCAAAACAGTTTTTATTTGTACCTTATTGTTTCAAATCATGACAAAGAAAAAAGCCCCAAATACAGGGGCTTTGAAAATCTTTTTGAAATTAATATTTTACCCAGGTGACACTGCGGCCAATCACTGATACCCCCACATAACCACGTAAGGTCAGACGTTTGCCATTAGCACTTAAGCGTGCTTTACCCTTATAAACTTTGCCACTGATCGGATCAAGTACTTTGCCATCATGGTATTCACGCGGCTTTTTCGGATCTGCCTTAAAATCCCAGATAAATGGCAGGCCTAGAAAAGGCTTGTTCTTGAGCTGATCTGGACATTTATGACAGATCCCCATTTTTTCTGCGCCAGGCAAGCTGCGTGTTTCGACAATTACCCCTTCATAACTACCATCTGCTTTCTTGCGAATTTCCACATCCGCACGAGAATAGCCCGATTGATCATCGATGGTTTTCCATTTACCCAATAATGGATCTTCATAGGCAAAGGCCAAGCTAGAAACTGCGATTAAACTCATCCCCATTACTAGAGTATTCAATAATTTTCTCATAACATACCTGTTAAATTGATGATGTATTCATTTTAGAATTATTGCTCTAATCTATTTTAAAAGCATAATTAAATCAAGAGTATAAACTGTGCAGTTTTTCTCATAATTTTTTGAAAATGATGAATATTTAGGTTTTGTTAATGTGAATAATCTTATAATTTAACTGGAATTTTTGGATTGGATTTACAGGAAAGTTTGATTCAGGGGGTAGACAGGTTTTCTACTGTAGGAGAATACGCTCTGTTGAACTCAGTCCCATAGGTTTTAAAATATAAAAAAAAGCATTCCTAGGAATGCTTTTAAACTTAAGGATTAGAACTGCTTAGCTCAGGTGTTTACCAAATAGACCCAAGGCTTCTTCAGCGGTAAAAGTATATTGGCTATTACAGAACTGACAGTCCATTTCGATCGGATTCTGAAATTCCAGCGTTTCACGGATCGACTCTACGCCGATTTGCTGTAAAGCGACTGCACAACGCTCTTTAGAGCAGGTACAGCCAAACTTCAACACTTCCGTATCTGGCAGACGCACTTCTTCTTCGTTATATAAACGGTACAGAATATCAGTAGCTTGCAAACCGACTAACTCTTCAGTTTTCAGGGTCTCTGTGAGCATGGTCAGACGTGGCCATAGGTCTTCATCTACCCGGCGTTGTTCTTCTTCACTATTACGTGGCAACAACTGAATCAGTAAACCACCTGCACGCTGATGGTCACTTGCCAGTACAATACGCGTCGGAATCTGTGCAGAAAGGTCATAATATTGCATCAGACAGCCCGCCAGATTTTCTTTATCAAGGGGTACAATTCCCTGATAACGCTCACCAAATTCTGGTTCGATATTGATGAACAGCACCGGAGAGGTGAGTGATTTCAACACGGTACTGCTGTCTTCACCGACCAGAAAGTGCGGATCTTCTTCATAGTCAGCCAGAGCGCGAACTTCACCCAAATGGTTACATTCAGCCATAGCCCATTTAAATGTGCCTGATGCCTGAATTTGCAGGCTGATACGCCCTTTAATCTTCAATGTGCTGGCCAGCAGTGCAGTGGCACTGAGCATTTCACCTAGCAGAATTTTAACTGCAGGTGCATAGTCACGTTGCGCTAAAATGGTTTGTAAAGCTTCTTCAAGATGCACCACTTCACCACGAACAGGGCTATCTTCAATAAAAAAGCGTTGGCGTAAATCAGACATAAAATTCTCCATAACCCTGCTTTAATGGTGTCATTATTGTAAAACACAAGTTAGGACAGTTCATCTCTTAACGTATCAATTCCTGCGCCGTTTGTATCCTGTTGCTGCTGTTTAGCCTGTTTTTGCACTTTATGGCGTTGATCCTGGGTAAACAGATGCTCCAGTTCAGCCAAACTACTATGCTGATTTTCATAATTTGGATGTTCATCCGGATCCAGATGATATTGGCTGTTGAGCAGTTTCTCATCCTGTTCGCGGAAGTTTTGAATCTGTTGCTGGCTATTTTCGAGGTCAGGATTGAGCTGGTTTAGTAAGGCCTGACTGAGTTCTAAAGCTGAAAGATAAGTTTCACGCCAGATGTGTTTCACGCCCAAATCCTGTAATAAATGCACATGATGCCGGTCACGGGCACGTACCCATAAACTGATTTCAGGATAATTCAGCCGCAGATGCCGCACGATCAGCATCGAGTCTTCAATATCATCAATGGCGACAATGACCTGTTGCGCCGTGGCAACCCCTGCCTGCATCAAGGCTGCCGGTTCTGTCGCATCTGCCTGATAGAAAGGGATGTCGTACTGCGCCAGAAGCTCAGTGGCTGGCACAGTGCTGTCCATGACACTAAAGGCGTGTTGCTGTTGCAGTAGAATGCGGGCGATGATTTGTCCGAAGCGACCAAAGCCAATCAGCAGGATTGGTGTATGGGCTTGAGGATTAATATCAGTTTCAAAAGTCGCTGCCAGATGATTGTGGCGATCCAGACGCGGTAAGATCTGACTGTGCAATAACCAATAAAATGCGGGGGTCAGCAGCAAGGAAAAACTCACCATCCACAGCAAGGGAGAGAGCAGATCAGCCGCAATAATCTGGTCGGAAACTGCAATCACCAGTGCCAGTAAGGCAAATTCGCCACCTTGTGCCAGACTGGCTGCTAACAAGGTGCTATTGCGCCAGCTATTTTGATGATAACGCGCCAATGCCAGGTTGATTGCAAACTTGCCCAAGATTAAAATGAGGGTGCCACCGAGAATCATCCAAGGGAAATTGAGCAGATCAGCTAAGTGCAGTGACATGCCCAGACTGATAAAGGCTAGGCCCATCAACAGACCCTGAAAAGGCCGAATCGCGCTTTCTACCGCAGGCCGGAAATCTGAATCTGCCAGTAAAATGCCGGCAAATAAGGCACCGAGAAATAGATTCAGGCCGAGGGTATTCATTAACACCAACAATGCCAAGGTCACCGCAATCGCTACAATCGCATGCAGTTCGTGACTGCCACTTTTAGCAATCCAGCGATACAACGGCTGCATCAGGTAACGATTACACAGGAACAGACCGCTTAACGTCGCGATGAGGGCAGCAAAGTAGGCCACGCCATGTTCGGTCGAGCGAATCCCGGCAAATAAGGGAATGGCTGCAATCACCAGAATGGCCAACAGAGCATGAATCAGCAGAATCGAATAGGCTTGCTGACCATAGCTGGTGGCGAACTGTTCCTGATGATTGAGATGTTGAATCACCAAAGTCAGGGCGGACAAACTGCCGGCGAGTCCAATTACAATGCTGGCGAGTAGGCTTTGCTGAAGGAAAACCCAGGCCATGAGCGTGAAAATCAGGGTGCTGATTAGTACCTGTAAAGCAGCCATCATCCACAGGGAGGGATTAATCTGCACAATGCGTTGTGGTCTGAGTTGCAGGCCGATCCAGAACATCAGTGCCATCAGGCTGACTTGCATGAAACTACTCATGACTTCGGGTGTCTGAATCAGGTGCAAAAGGCTTGGACTTAAGATGATCCCTGTTAACAGATAGCCCAGCACACTTGGCAATCTGAGCCTTTTACTCAGTGGCACTATCAACAGTGCAATGACCAGAACCAGTGTTATTTGTAACAGTATCGACATTTTCCTGCCCTAAATTTATTCTTGATCCAGACTTGCAGTTTCGTATTCCAGATCGATCCTCAGGCGCAATATCTTTTAGCTCAGTTCCTGAGGGTCGATGTCCAGCGTGAGCTTCATGCTAGAAGGTTTGTCCTGCAGCATGTTTTGCCACCAGCTACGCACATAGTAATGCAAACGTGGACGATCCGCTGACAATAGCACCATATGCGACTGATAGCGTCCGGCCTTACGTTCCATTGGCGCAGGAATTGGTCCCCAGATGTCCAGCGCCAGATCAGGATATTGCCTGAGGAGTGCTGCATGTTTCTGTAAGAATTCGGTATTTTGTGCCTGATCCTTGGATTCACAGCGAATCAGGATGGCATAACGGTAGGGCGGCATTCTGGCCATCTGCCGTTCTTTTAAGGTTTGCTGGGCAAATACGCGATAATTTTCATTGACCAGGGTATTAAGCAGGGCATGATCAGGTCTGAGGGTCTGTAGGTAAACATCACCCTTATGTTCACCACGGCCTGCGCGGCCTGCCACCTGCACAATCAGTTGTGCAGTCCGTTCAGTAGCACGGAAATCCACACTGAGCAGACCGGAATCGATATCCAGAATCGCCACCAGAGTGACATAAGGAAAATGGTGTCCCTTGGCCAGCATCTGGGTGCCGAGCAAAATGGCAGGTTCGCTTTTCTGAATCTTGTCATAAATTTTTTGCCAGCTGCCGACCCGACTGGTGGAATCGCGATCGACCCGAATCACCTCAAAATCCGGAAAGAGTTCATTCAGATGTTCTTCGACTTTGCCGGTGCCCATACCCAGCGTAACCAGTTCCTGATGCTGACATTGCGGGCAGTGTTCTGGCATGCGGTGAATAGTGCCGCAGTGATGGCAATGCAGATGCTGATAAGGCTGACGGTGTACAGTGAAGTTGGCATCACAGTGCGGACATTGCGCCTGCCAACCACAGCTGCCACACAGCAGGACGGGAGCATAGCCACGGCGGTTTAAAAAAATCAGCACCTGTTCTTTTTTCTCCAGGCGCTTTTTGATGTCCTGAATCAGTTGAAGGCTAATCCCATGCTTTTTTTGCGCAACTTTTAAATCCAGAATATGGATTTTGGGCATCAAGGCCGTGCCGGCACGTTGATTCAGCTCCAGCACCTGCATCTTGCCATGTTCAACCAGTGCATAACTGTCAATGCTTGGCGTCGCTGATCCCAGCAGTACTGGACATTGCTGTAAATGGCCGCGGTACAGGGCGACATCTCGGGCATGATAGCGGAAGCCTTCCTGCTGTTTAAAGGACAGGTCATGTTCTTCATCCAGAATGATCAGGCCCAGATTCGGCATTGGCGTATAAATGGCGGAACGTGTCCCAAGCACAATCGAGGCTTTGCCAGTTTCTGCCGACTGCCAGGCCTGTAGCCGTTTGGAATCATTCAAACCGGAGTGCAGCAACGCAATATGGCAATGAAAACGGGACTGAAAACGGCTGATGGTTTGCGGCGTCAGGCCGATTTCCGGCACCAGCACCAGCACCTGTTTGCCCTGTTTTAGTACCTGTTCCATGATCTGCAAATACACTTCAGTTTTACCGCTACCGGTCAGACCATCCAGTAAAAAAGCTTGATATTGATTGCGATATTTTAATACCTGTTCGACTGCATGTTTTTGTTCAGGATTGGCGGTCAGCGGCATCTGTGCCAATTGCACTGGCTGTGGACTGAAATCTTGTGGCTCCAGTACACAGGCGCAAATCTCTTTTTTCTCCAGTGCTTTTAAGGTCGCGGTTTCAATCCCGGCCATATTCAGCACATTTTCAGTAGTCCCGACCGGATGCAGTTTTAAAATCCGGTAGGCTTCCTGCTGCTTGTCCGAACGGCGTACTTTGGCCTCGGCATCAGGGTCCAGCAATTTCCAGGTACGGGCCAGCAGGTTATAAGGCTTGCCCTGACGCAGCAGGGTCGGCAGGGCACTGTGGATGACTTCACCGATCGGAAACTGATAATACTGCGCTGACCATGTCAACAAACTTAAAACTTTGCTATCTATAATGGCGCGTTCATCGAGTAGTTCGGTCACAGCCTTAAGTTTAAAGCGTGGGTCGAGAGGAGTATCTGCGGACAGTTTTTCAATAATCACCCCGACCAGATTCTGCCGACCAAACGACACCAGTACACGTGTGCCAATCTGAGCTTGTTCAAATTGTTCTGCACTCATCGTGTAATCAAAACAATCAAATACATGTACAGATACAGCAACGCGTACGCGATAAATTGGATTTGAATCGGTGTGAGAATTTTGCATATCTTGGGGTGGAGATCCTGAAGAAATTTCGTCGTGCTTAAAGTTCGATTATGTTAGAGTGAGCAGATAATTTATATCAAAGAATATGAATGATTTCGGTGGTCTGACGCAACAGCGTTGAGCAAAATTTTGGAAAATTAGAGCATTACAATGCCTGCATATCAGTTTATTGCGCTTGATGCTTCAGGAAAGCAGCAAAAAGGCGTGCTGGAGGGGGATTCTGCACGTCAGATCCGGCAACAATTACGGGATAAAGCACTTATTCCTGTCTCTGTTGATCCTGTTGAAAAAAAAGACCAACAGCATCGTCGAAAATGGTTTGAAAAAAGCATCACCGCCTACGATCTGGCTCTGATGACCCGGCAGTTATCCGTGCTGGTCGCTGCTGCAATTCCGCTAGAAGAAGCCATCCGCGCCGTCGGCAAGCAAAGTGAAAAAGTCCATGTACAAAACCTGCTAATGTCGGTGCGCTCCAAAGTGCTGGAAGGGCATAGTCTGGCGCAGGGCTTGCAACAATCCGGACGTTTTCCCGAGCTGTATATTGCCACAATTGCCGCCGGTGAACGTTCCGGGCATTTAGACCTGATTCTGGACCAACTGGCAGACTATACCGAAAACCGCTTTGCCATGCAGAAAAAAATCCAGGGTGCGATGGTCTATCCTATTATCCTGATGCTGATGTCCTTTGCGATCGTGATGGGGCTGATGACCTATGTGGTGCCAGATATCGTCAAGACCTTTGACCAGAGTAAAGATGCCTTGCCGTGGATTACCGTGGCCTTGATGAAAGCCAGTGATTTTATCCGCATTGCCTGGCCATTTTTATTGATCGGTGGGGCTTTGGGGATTTTCCTGTTGGTCCGGTTTTTAAGAACCACAGCCGGGCATTATGCCTTTGACCGTCTGACCTTAAAATTACCTTTATTCGGCAAATTGTCACGCGGGATTAATGCCGCACGTTTTGCCAGTACCTTATCCATTTTGACCCAGTCTGGCGTGCCGCTGGTCGATGCACTACGCATTGGTGCTGCAGTCAGCAATAACTGGGTAATCCGTGATGCGGTGAATCTGGCAGCGGAAAAAGTCACTGAAGGTGGCAACCTGGCGACCCAACTGGAACGCAGTGGTTATTTCCCGCCGATGATGGTACAAATGATCAAAAGTGGTGAAGCGTCTGGTGAACTGGACCGCATGTTGGAACGTGCTTCACAGATGCAGGATCGCGAAGTGACCACCCTGATTTCAACTTTACTGGCCTTGCTGGAACCTTTAATGCTGGTATTGATGGCCAGTATTGTTTTGGTGATTGTGATTGCAGTGATGCTGCCAATTGTGAATATGAATAATATGATTTAAACAGAAGCCAGTTAGAATTTTGCTGTGATCAAGATTCAAGTGGAAATTCTGAATGATGCAAATAAATGAGAGAGATTGAATGAAAAGGAATCAATTAAATAAACAGACGGGCTTTACCTTAATCGAAGTCATGGTGGTGATTGTTATTCTCGGTGTGCTTGCTGCGCTGATCGTTCCGAACGTGATGGGACGCGGTGAAAAAGCCAAAGTAGATACCACCGTGATCAAGTTGCAGAGCATTGCAGGTTCACTGGATCAATACAAGCTGGACAATGGCAAGTATCCAAGTATGCAGGAAGGCGGTCTGGATGCACTGGTGAATCAGCCAGCGACTGCAAAAAACTGGGTGCCAGGCGGTTATGTCAAGGGCGGTTTTCCAAAAGACAGCTGGGATAATGAACTGCAATATGTGATTCCGGGCACCGATGGCCGCAGCTTCGATCTGTATTCATTTGGTGCAGATGGTCAATCGGGTGGTGAAGGAACAGATGCCGATATTTATTATCAGCCTTAATTGAGAATCGTTATAAATTTTCGATAGATAGAATATATCACTTCACTGAATAGGCTATTTCAATACGAAGTGAAGTGATAATAACTATTAATTATTAAATATAATGTAAGTTAATGATATTTATAATAATGAAATAATAAAAACGATATGCGAGTTATAATAAGAATTATTCCCATATTTATCTATTACAATTCTCGTAAAATATGAATAAACATACACTTTCTATTTATTTAAAAAAGCTCATAATGATCTGAATGGTACTTGACTCGCCAACGGAGAAGCACATGAAAGCATTAATCTTAGGAGATGAAATCAATCAATTTCATTGGTCGATGCTGAAATCTGTTCTTCTGGTTTTAAGCATGCTGCCGATCAGTCAGGGAATCGTCCATTTATGGCAAAGCACCGAAGGCAGCAGCCAGATTATGGTGGCTTTCTTTGCTATCAGTTTGATGAGCAGTTTATTGGCCCTGTGTTTCTGGTCAGCATTAAATGCGAGTGTAATCCGCATTCAAGCCGAACAAGGTTCAGCATTTGAGCAGACATTGGTTAACCTGTATCGTCATGTGCCGATGTTGTCTCTTGCCAGTATGGTGTGTTATCTGGCTATACAGTTTTAAGTTTTAAAGAGATAGAAAACCGAGGCTGTGACCTCGGTTTTTTATTGCCTTGAGTGTTCTTCGCTTTCATAAAGGGAGCTTAGGAGGGATTGATAAGGTGCTATATTCAGGAATCCCCTAAATCCCTCTTTGTAAAAGAGGGACTTGAAGAAATTATCTTCTTGACTTAAAGCTGACATCCACTTTACGTGGACGGAAGCGCCATCCAATAAGCAAAAGCAGAACTGAGAAGATCATCACTGGCCAATCACTGAGTTTCATATACAGCGTTTCGCCCTGCATGGCTGGAAGTTCACCACGTAATACCGCTTCCTGATCCACCGGGGCTTTTTTTACGATGTGGCCATTGTGGTCAATAAAGGCGGTTACACCGGTATTGGTGGCGCGAATAAACCAGCGGCCATTTTCTTTAGCACGCATTTGCACCATTTGCAGATGCTGTAATGGTCCTGCCGTGCCGGTAAACCAGGCATCATTAGACACGGTCACCAGAAAATCACTTTGGCTGGCATTGCGACGGGTCAAATTCGGGTAGGCCACTTCATAGCAAATTGCAGAACCCAATGGATGATTTTTCACATTCAATGGTTTTTGATGATCTGCGCCCCGGGTAAAACCACTCATGGAAGGATCATTTTGCAGACCTGGCAAGACCCAGCTCAGCCAGCCTGATAAGGGGATATATTCACCAAAGGGAACCAGTCGTTGCTTCTTGTATAGGCCATCGGATTCATCGCCACTGGCCATAATACTATTGTAATATTTTGGATAGCCCGCAGTCTGCGATTCGGCTAAATCCCAATATGGAATGCCGGTCACCCATGCAGTGCCTGATTTTTCAGCTTGTACTTTCATGGCCTCCAGAAAGGCTTCAATATCAGTCTGGAACATGGGAATCGAAGATTCCGGCCAGACGATCAGATCACGGCCCCATTCGGTTTTACTCAAATTGGCATAAATCAATAAGGTCTTCACCTGATATTCAGTTAGCCATTTCAAGTCTTGCGGAATATTGCCCTGAATCAGGGAAACCGTTAAAGGCTTTTGATTTTTTTGCTCAACAAACGTCAGCTGTGCTGCGCCCCAGGCACCAAGTAACAAGATGGCGGAAGGAATGGCCCAGAACAGGCGTCTATTCAGGATCTCAACCAGCGCACAGGCCAGAATGATCACCACGAAAGATACCCCAAACACCCCGAATAATGGCGCATAAGCATCTAGGTAGCGTTCGGTAAAGGCATAACCAGCAAACAGCCATGGGAATCCGGTAAAGACCCAGGTCTTGGACCATTCAAACAGCACCCAGAGCGGGGCAAAGGTTAAAGGTGTTTCCGGGAAAAAGCGGCGATAGACAAACGTTTGAACGGCACTAAACAGACCCATCACCAGCGCCATAATCAGGATCATCACGACGCTGAGAAATGCACTGGTATCGCCATAGACATGAATTGAGGTATACAGCCAGAATGCGCCGACAAACCACAAGCCAATCCCATAAGCCCAGCCAATGCCAAAGGCCTGTTTTGCGCTACGTCCGCGCAGGCAAGCATAGAGCAGTGCTGGAGACAGAATCGCCAGCCACCAGTAATGATAAGGGGCTAGTGCCAAACTAAAGATAGCACCTGCAAATAAGGCAATTAAAACAGGATAGATTAGCGGCAAAGGTTTTTGCTGTTGAGACGAACTCAACAGCTTATCGAAATACGCTCTCATTGGCGCACGGCTCGAATTAGATGAATAGAGCGTGAATCCGCCTCAAGAATGGTAAATTGCCAGTTTTCCAGTTCAATGGTTTGACCTTCAAGGTCACTCACCAGACCAATTTCCTGTAATAACAAGCCGCCCATGGTTTCCACTTCATCATCAGGGAAAGTCGCATCCAGCATATTATTGAAATACTCAATCGGAGTCAGGGCTTGGACTACCCAGGTATTGGCGGTAGTCGGGTCGTTATCCGGAACAATGTAGTATGCTTCTTCGTCAGCATTGTCATGTTCATCTTCAATTTCACCGACAATTTCTTCCAGAATATCTTCCAGTGTCACCAGACCCGAAGTCGTACCGTATTCATCAATCACCACCGCAATATGCGTCTGGGTATTCTTTAACATGCGCAGCACCTGATCGGAGCGGGCACTTTCCGGAACAAACAAAGGTTGACGCATGAGCGCGCGAATATCGACCTTGGCCGTCGGTTCAGTCAGAAAAGGCAATAAATCCTTGGCCAATAGAATGCCGACTACATTATCGGTCTGATCGGATGAAAATACCGGAAAACGTGAATGCGCAGACTCGACCAGTACATGCAGGATATCCAGCAGTTGATCATCTTCCTGTAAGCTGATCATGGACGTGCGAGGCGTCATGACTTCACGAATTTTGGTTGCCGGGAGGTCAAGAACGCCCTCAAGCATGGCAACAGTATCGGGTTCTAAAAATCGACGTGAATCTTGTACTAATTTTAGCAGTTCGTCGCGAGTTTCGGGTGCAGTTCCCAGCCATTTGCGTAAGCCGCGCATACCCCACGACGGGCCTGATTCCTCGTGCATGATTTTTCCTGAAGACTCTTAATATCTAAAAAAACGTGGTTTTATCATACCGCAGAAAATACGCTTGTCTATTGTAAATATGATGCACAGTCTTGATCGCGTGAGTCAGCGCTGATTTTAAAACTGGCCACGTATGCAAAGCAGCAATGTAATCGCAGCTTTATGCTAAAATATGACGGTCTTTCCATCCTGAGTCTATCGATGTCCCCAACTGAAATTATTCCAAGTCTGCAATTGAATACCCGAGGTTTGCGTTGTCCTGAGCCGGTAATGATGTTGCATCAGGCGATCCGTAAATCCAAGGCAGGTGATGTAGTTGAGGTGTTTGCCACGGATAATTCAACGTCGTGGGATATTCCAAAATTCTGTATGCATTTGGGGCATGAGTTGCTCTTGCAGGAAGAACGTCTGGATGAAAATGGCAATAAAGAATTTCATTATTTAGTGAAGAAAGGTGGCTAAAAATACCAAGGGCTGATGAGCTCAAACATTTGTCTTATTTAGAAAATAAAATTTCAAAAATCTGCTTAATTAAATAGATGAATGGACAGGAACTGAAATTATTAATATTTATCCATAAATAAACCCACTTAAAAGCGGGTTTATTTTTTATCTGATGATTACCTTACATATTCGGGTAATTTGGACCACCACCACCTTCCGGTGTTACCCATGTGATGTTCTGGGACGGATCCTTGATGTCACAGGTCTTGCAGTGCACACAGTTGGCTGCATTGATCTGGAAACGCTTGGAACCGCCATTATTTTCCATAATTTCATAGACTCCCGCCGGGCAGTAACGCTGTGCAGGCTCGTCCCATGTCGGCAGGTTGACTTCCACCGGAATAGAGGCATCGGTGAGTTTTAAATGCGCTGGCTGGTTTTCTTCATGGACCGTATTCGAGACAAACACTGAAGACAGACGGTCAAAGGTCAGCTTGCCATCCGGTTTTGGATAGTTTGGCTTGAAGCTTTCAGCTGCCTGGGTTTTTAGCGCAGCATGGTCTTGAACCAGATCATGCAAGGTAAAAGGCACTTTAAATACGTTCTGGTCGATGAAGTTAAAGGCACCCCCGATCCATTGACCGAACTTGTGCATTGCCGGACCAAAGTTACGCGAGTTATAGAGTTCTTCTTTTAGCCAGCTGTTGTTAAACTTGTCGGTATATGCGGTGAGTTCTTTCACAAAGAAATCTTCACCCTCTACAACACGTGCCACCGCCAGATCACCGCCTTTTTCTACACCGGCCGCAATCGCCTCAAATACCGCTTCACCGCAGAGCATGCCGGATTTCATCGCAGTATGTGAGCCCTTGATCTTGGCAAAGTTCAGGAAGCCGGCATCATCACCAATCAAAGAACCACCCGGGAAGGTGAATTTTGGTAATGAGTTAAAACCACCTTTGGTCACAGCACGCGCACCATAAGAAATACGCTTACCACCTTCCAGATACTGCTTGATCAATGGATGGGTTTTCCAGCGCTGCATTTCCATGAAGGGATACATATGCGGGTTGGTGTAAGACAGATCTACGATCATGCCCAGAGTCACCTGGTTATTCTCAGCATGGTATAACCACCAGCCACCTGAAGAACCAGTTTCATTTAGTGGCCAGCCGGCACCATGCATGACCAGACCCGGTTTATGCTTGGCAGGATCGATTTCCCAAAGCTCTTTAATGCCGATACCGTAGTGTTGCGGATCAGCGTCCTTGTCCAGGTTGAACTTCTGGATTAAACGCTTACCTAAGTGACCGCGGCAACCTTCAGCAAATAACGTGTATTTGGCATGCAGTTCATAACCCGGGGTAAAGTTATGCGTCGGTTCGCCATCTTTACCAATGCCCATGTCACCGGTCTGGATGCCTTTGACTGTGCCATCGGCATGATACAGAATTTCAGACGCGGCAAAGCCCGGAAAGATCGACACTTCCAGTTCTTCCGCTTTCTGGCCTAACCAGCGCACCACATTGCCCAGTGAAATGACATAGTTGCCATCGTTATGCATGGTTTTAGGCACCATCCAGTGCGGTGCTTCCTGTGATTTTTCATCTGACAGCAGGAAGAAGGTTTTATCTTCAGTCACCGGGACATTCAGCGGGGCACCCTGTTCTTTCCAGTCCGGGAACAGCTCGTTCATGGCACGCGGTTCAAGCACAGCACCAGACAGAATATGCGCACCGACTTCGGAGCCTTTTTCTACGACACAAACGGACAAATCGTTTAAGTTGTTTTCAATTGCAAGTTGACGGATTTTGATCGCAGCAGAAAGACCCGCAGGGCCTGCGCCTACGATGACGACGTCAAACTCCATCGATTCACGTTCGATGTGTTCCATGTAGGACTCCTCATATTACTATTCGGTGGCAACCATAATCATATGATTGGGTGCTGCCATAAGTGTTCTTGGTTCCTAGACACAAAAATGCTGGTGTCTTTGATAATCTGGGCTAGTATAGTTTTAAAGCCGGTTTTAGCCAATTGGCTGAAACATATTATTTTTCCGTCATTAAGGTCTTCTTTTATGGATAAGCCAGTACCCAGCACAAATCCGACGAAAAAAGTAACTTATCCCGATGATAAAAATTTAATGGATATCGCACAATACTTAAAAGATGCACAGGGCAGTCACAAAAGGTCAATACCCCCTTTGGAGCAATGGCAGCCAAAGCATTGTGGCACAATGGATCTCAAGGTTTTAGCCAACGGCGAATGGTGGCACGAAGGTCAATTGATCAAGCGTCAGCCGATGATTGACCTGTTTGCAACGGTGCTCTGGAAAGAAAACGATAAATTCTATCTAAAAACACCAGTAGAAATGATTGAAATCGAAGTTGAAGATGAACCTTTATTTGTCAATCAGGTCGATCAGGTTGAGATCAATGGAGTGACTTATCTGCAACTGGGCACAACCACGCAAGACCTGATTATTGTCGATGCTGAACATCCAATCTTTATGCGTGAATACAAAGGTGAGTTGAGGCCTTATGTGCATGTGCGTTTCGGGATCAATGCCCTAATCCAGCGCGCTGCATTTTTACATCTGGTCGAGATGGGAGAGCTTGATGAAAATCCGGCAGGCGAAACCGTTTTAAGTTTGAAAAGTGGTGATTTAGACTTGCATTTGAGCACCTGAGGTTTAAGCTTGAACGCTAGAAATTTCAAACAAGCCACCTGCAACGTTATGAGCGCTATTCAACCAATTTCCCAGCTATTAGACTCGATGCCCAATGCCACGGCAGATGCGCCTATTGGCATTTTTGACTCAGGCGTAGGCGGCTTGTCAGTCGCCCTGGAAATTGCCCGCCATTTGCCTAATGAGCGCTTTGTCTATTATGCGGATACTGCACATGTGCCTTATGGTCCGAGAGATGATCAGGAAATTCGTGCCTTGACGGCTCAGGCGATTGAATGGCTTTATCGTCAAGGTTGTAAAGTTGCGGTGGTGGCTTGTAATACCGCTTCCGCTTTTAGTCTGGATTATTTGCGTGACTATTATGGTGAAAATTTTCCGATTATCGGTTTGGTACCTGCGCTTAAACCGGCAGTCCTGAATACCCAGTCAAAAACGGTGGCGGTATTGGCCACGCCTGCAACCTTCCGTGGCCAGCTGATTAAAGATGTGATTTCCCGTTTTGCCGAACCGGCTCAAGTCAAAGTCCTGCCTGTGACCAGTCTGGATCTGGTGCCTTTTGTTGAGGCTGGGGAGCAGATGAGTGCAGCCTGTTTGCAGACATTAAAAGAGATTTTACAACCAGTTGTAGATCAGGGCGCTGATTATTTAGTGTTAGGATGTACACATTACCCCTTCCTAAAATCGTCAATTCAGTATATTTTTGGTCAAAAGCTGACATTAATTGACTCAGGATTCGCGGTTGCAAGACAAACGGCCCGAATTTTAATTAAAAATGGGTTATTATTTGAGCATGAGTCTAAAGAAAGCGTGAAAATTGAATTGGTGGTGAGTGGGCAGAATGCTGAACAGCTCCGACCGATTTTGCAGCACCTGATTCCGGCCGATTTAAAATGGCAGGTCAGTAATATGAGTGCAGTTTAAAACTCATTTTTATAATTTAAGAAGAAAGATATTTTGATTGTGGGGTGGCCATATTGGGTAAAGAAGCATGTGATGATGCATTTTTTACCCAAATGTACAGGAGAAGAGGATAGCCCATGCTGGATAAACGGTACCAAGTGTTCATCTCAACCTCTGGGGCAGAAATGCAACCGGAGCGTATCATTCTGTCTCAAACACTGGTAGGAATGGGGTTTTTCTCGTGGGGACTGGAACAGCGTACACCGCTGAATACTGCATTTGCACGCCGCCAGATTGATGACTGTGATTATGTCGTGATTCTGCTGGGAAGCCAGTATGGAGAGCAGTCGGTATCGGGTGTTGGCTATATGCATCTCGAATATATTTATGCAGTGACCAAGCAAAAACCGATTATTGTGTTTATGCATGATGATCCGGCATCACGTGAAAGTGCATTGCATGATGCCAAACCGGAATTACAGGAAAAATTTAAGGAATTCCGTCAGTTATTACAGCAGGAAGTCGATCAGGTCTTTACTTACCGCAGCCTGCGTGATCTGGAAATGGCAGTACGTTTTAATATGCCGCAAATGCTGGAGCGATATCCGGTGACCGGCTGGGTGCGTCCACAAAATACCCAGGCGCTGCATGACGAAATTGACCAGCTTAAAGCTAAAGTGGCTCAACTGGAACGTGATGGCGGAACTGCAGAAGTTGATCCATTCCTGAGTTTACCCAAAGTGGCGATGCATGAAGTTTTTTCTTTTGAATACCGGATGCATGCCTATCAGGATGGTAACTTCAAGGAAATTAAAGTCCAGAAAAAACTGACTTGGGCACAATTGTTGGCGTTGCTGGGTTCAACCTTTGTCAATCCGACCCCTGAGGAATTTTTCTCGAAGCGCATGAATGAATATCTGAATGAAACCGGTTTGCAGGATGCACGGGTGCAGATGCCGCGTGCGCATGCAGTTGCGCGTGCCCAGATGAATATCCGTGCCTTGCATAGTTTAAAAATTCAAATGCGCCAGAATGACTGGATTGTGCCATCCGGTCGTGATGACCGACAGCGCATGCTGTGGCAGATCACGCCAAAAGCACAGAAGTTGCTGGACAGCAGCTTGCTGGATTTAGATCGCACTTTTCAATATAAGTCAGCGTATTAATCCATAGAGAGAATAAATAAAAAGCTGTTAAAGTACAGGGGTTGATATCCTGACGGACGAACTGAATGTATTCTCCTGCTAAAGCGAAAGTGACGATTATATTGGCAAACTTGGGCACACCAGATGAGCCTACGATTCCAGCGGTACGCCGTTTCCTCAAGCAGTTTTTATCTGACCAGCGTGTGATTGAAATTCCCAAACCGATCTGGCAAATCATTCTGCGCTTATTCATTTTGCCCTTCCGTCCAAAGCGGGTAGCACAGGCCTATGCGCAAGTATGGGGACAGGATTCGCCGATGCGTGAAATTCTGTTTGAGCAGGTCGCAGCAGCCAAGACGCATCTCACCCAGCTGTATCCGCAGTTTGAGCTGAATGTGGTACCCGCCATGACCTATGGCAATCCCAACATTCAGGATGTCTTGGCACAAGTCTCCGCGCAGCCACAGGAACACGTAATTCTATTTCCCCTGTTTCCCCAATATTCAGCCACGTCGACCGCACCTCTATACGATGCTGTGGCGAAATGGGTGGTTAAACAGCGCAATTTACCCGGTTTGACAGTGATCCGGGATTATTATCAACATCCTTTATTTATCCAGTCGCTGGCTCAAAGTGTACGGGACTATCAGGCAATTCATGGTCAGCCAGAGAAATTGTTGATGTCTTTCCACGGTATTCCACAGCCCTATGCTGATAAAGGCGATCCTTATGCCGACCGTTGCCGCATAACTGGCAAGCTGTTGGCTAAAGCCTTGGGTTTAAGCGAAGATCAATATGCGATCAGCTTCCAGTCGCGGTTTGGCAAACAGGAATGGATCAAGCCCTATACCGATGTTTTGCTTGAAGATTGGGCCAAGCAAGGGGTGAAATCAATTCAGGTGATGAGTCCGGCATTTTCCGCGGACTGTCTGGAAACGCTTGAAGAGCTGGCAATCGAAAATGCCGAGACATTTAAAGCACTCGGCGGTGAAAGCTATCGCTATATTCCTGCTTTAAATAGCCGTGAAGATCATTTGCGATTGCTCAACAGTCTGCTCCAGGCTAATCTGGATGCATTGACACAGACACTTGCCCATTAACTTGCCCGAGGTTTTTCACCCCATGTTACAAGTCAAAATTGTTCCAGTTACTGCATTTCAGCAAAACTGTTCGATCGTTTGGGATGCGGACACTAAAGAAGCCATTTTGATTGATGCAGGGGGCGAACCTGAAAAACTCAAAGCTGAAGTTGAAGCGCTGGGTTTAACGGTTAAAGCCTTGTGGCTCACTCATGGCCATCTGGATCATGCGGGTGCGGTGGGTGCATTAAAAAAGGCCTGGAATGTACCGGTAATCGGACCACATAAGGAAGATGCATTCTGGCTTGACATGATTCAAGAAGTTTCGGCACGTTATGGTTTTCCGATTCCGGAAAAAGTTGAAGTGACCCAGTGGCTGGAAGGTGGAGAAGTGCTCAAACTCGGCAATGAAGAATTTGAAGTGCGTTTTGCTCCAGGCCATACTCCAGGTCATGTGATGTTCTATAACAAAAATTATGACTTGTTATGGACAGGGGATGTATTGTTTAAAGGTTCAATTGGCCGGACTGATTTCCCGCTTGGCAACCATCAGCAGCTCTTAGATTCCATTCAGAGAGAATGTTTTAGTCTGCCGGATGAAACTCAATTCATTTCAGGACATGGTCCGATTAGCACCATTGGTTTTGAAAAGCAGCATAATCCTTTTGTTGCAGGTAAAGCGGGTTAAAAGCGTAAATAAAAGACCAACATAGTTTGGTCTTTTATTTTTATTCTGAAAAGGGATTATTGCGAAGTTGTCGCGTTTGCATGTGTATGAGCCAAGCGGCAAAAGCAAAAAGCACACCCAATACAATAAATAAACTATCTTGTTGGAAAATGCCGACTCCCAAAGAAAGAAGTGCGAGTAGACCGACCCCAATTAATATGACTCTTAAAATAATATAACCCATATTATTGCTCTAAAAATAATGTGAAAATTTAGAGTAGAACAATAATACTAAGGCTTTATGAATGATGTTAATTCGTGTTGCTTTATCTAAGTAATTTTATAAAACTCATATGATTTATTTACTTAATTTCGACAAGATTGTACTTTCGGATATAAGTCTCGACAGGGAAGACCTTTATTCTTCGCTGTTGTCGGCTTGTGGTGCATCCTGGGTAGGCAAACTATATTCCTCATTGGCCCAAGCCCCCAGATCAATCATTTTGCAACGTTCTGAGCAAAAAGGACGGAATTCATTATCTTCCCATGTGGTCAGCTTGCCACAGCGCGGACAGTTTAAAGTGGTAGGCATGACAATAACTCCAAAGAAAAATAAAGGTTCGATTAGGCAAATATAGCCGCACTTGTTAGACTTATGCGGTTTTTATTAGTTTGATCTGATTATGCCGATTCGTCAATTTCAAGCACAGCGTATGCATGCGCCCCGTGATTTTCAAAGCATCAGTCCTGAACCGGTCTGTGTCGAAGTGGGAGCGGGTAAAGGTAAACATGCCTTGTTATTCAGCAAGAACAATCCAGACACTCAACTGATTGCAATTGAACGTACCCGTGAAAAATTTCTGGCGATGCAAAAACAGCATGCTGTTGAGGGTCAAACTAATTTACAAACCGTTCATGCCGATGCTTTACCGTGGATCGTGCATGCACTATATCCGCAGCAGGTAGAACAATTCTTTATTTTATATCCAAATCCTGAACCGCATAATCCGGCACAGCGCTGGATCAATATGCCATTTTTTGAGTTTCTGCTTTCCCGCCTGAAAACCGGTGGAACGATTACGCTGGCCAGTAATATTCCTGCCTATATCGAAGAAGCAGAAATACAAGTGCGAGAGCTCTGGAAGCTACCTTTTGTCAAAGAAGTGATTGCTGCAGATTCGGCGCGTACCCATTTTGAAATTAAATATCTGGAGCGCGGTGAACTATGCCAGCAACTGATCATCAGCAAGCCTGAAACTTATGTGACACGTTTTGATGATTTCCAGCCTTTGCAAGGGCAGAATGCCACCGTCTCGGAATAATCAGATGAGCAAACGCATTGCTATTGTGGGCGCAGGCCCCGCAGGCTTAATGGCAGCAGAAGTGCTCAGTCAGTTTGATTATGAGCTGCATGTTTATGAGCAAAAACCATCTGCTGCGCGTAAATTCCTGATGGCAGGCAAAACCGGTCTGAATATTTCCCATGCCGAGCCTGTGCCACAGTTTGTACAACGTTATGATCAGGCGGAGTGGTTGTCTCCCTGGATCAAACGCTGGGATGCGCTCTGGATTCAAGACTGGATGAAACAGCTCGGTATTGAACCTTATATCGGTTCGTCTGGCCGGGTATTTCCCACAGAGATGAAAGCCGCGCCCTTACTGCGTGCCTGGCTCAAACGTTTAGCCAGTCATGGTATCCAGTTTCATTACCGGCATAAAGTCAGCCAGTTGCAGCAGCAACAGCTTGAGCTGCATGATCTGAAAAATAATGAACATCGCACTGAATATTTTGATGCCATTATTCTGGCTTGTGGTGCAGTGTCTTGGTCAGCGTTGGGCAGCGATGGGGCATGGCAAGCCTGGTTAAAGCCGGACGAAATTGAGCCATTTCAAGCCAGTAATGCCGGGGTGGAATATCCGTGGTCTCGGTTTATGCAACCGGTCTTTGGTCAACCTTTAAAGCGGGTTGAGGCATGGGTTGGGCAAGGTGAAAAGACCATCGGCGATATCGTGATCAGTCATTATGGTCTGGAAAGTGGTCTGATCTATAAGCAGGGTCGTGGCTTACGCGAGCAACTAAAACAGGGGAAGCCTATGCAGCTGCATCTGGACCTATTCCCAAATCAAAGCATCGAACAGCTTGCGCAAAAATTACAGCCAAGTAAGAAGCAGTCTTTAACTAATGTCTGGCGTAAAGCCGGATTGGACGGTGCTAAGGCGGCTTTAGTACGGGAATTGCTAGACAAAGCAGTATGGCAAGATGCTACTGCATTAGCCAAAAAAATTAAACATTTGACCCTTCCACTCAGCGGCTTCCGCCCGATTGAAGAGGCGATTAGCTGTGCGGGTGGCGTCAAGCGTGAAGTGTTGTCAGAACAGCTACAATTGAAATCTAACCCACATGTATTTCTTTGCGGAGAAATGCTGGACTGGGATGCACCGACCGGCGGTTATCTACTGACAGCCTGTTTTGCCACAGGGCGTGCAGCGGGTGAAGGTGTGCATCAGTTTCTGACAGCAGATTAAGTCATTTTATAGCTAGGATGATCTAGTATTTATACTGAATGCAGACTCAACAGATCCGGCCTTGTTCATTGACGCTGTTTTAAAGCTGCCAGTTCAGCTTAGATTATTTTTGTATTTTATCTAAGCTGTGTGCCAATCTAGCATCCTAGACTATTCCTTCACTTGCCGGGAAGCGGGTTCTTTCTTGGCGAGATCCGGATATTGCGAACGCCAGCGTTCCAGTTGTTCTTGGGCGTGTAGATATTTCCCTAGACCTTTGACATTCTCACTGGCTTCATTCACGGGTGTAGCTTGAGTCTTGGGAGTATTGAGTAATTTGTCCTGATGTTCCCAGTATTGATACATTAAGCCCTGAATATAACGGCCCTGTTCGGTTTTCAGTTCTAAAGCCTTCAACATATTCAATGCTGACTGGACATGATCACGCTGACGTTGCTGGACAAATTCTTCTGTCATATTTTCATCATCGCGCATGCTGTTTAATTCTTTTTCCAAGTCGCTGCTCATTTCCTGAAAGCGCTGTTCATAATCCGTCAATGCAGCAATATCATGCGGATCATCAGCAGTTTTAGGGAAGTCTTTCAGTGGCTCGGTTTTCAGTTCCTGCATGACTTGATCTGAAGCCGTATTATCTGTTGTCGCTTCAGTCGGAGTTTCGGTCGTTTTCTGGTCACATGCCATCAGCAGCATGGCCGCAGCGAACAACAGCGTTCGTGTCATTCCTGGTATTTTATGCATGATCGCCTCCTGTTTTTAATTACTTTTCTTGAACACATAGATATGGGTGACATAAGGAAAATCGATCATTTCCTCTGCGCTTTTGGCTGTATATTGCTGGATGATCTGTTCAAATTGTTGTTTTAACTGTGCCTGCTGCTGTTCAGGCATGGCTGCAATAAAACTAGTCGAGAGCAGCCGCTTGGATACCACCTGCTCGACACTGCCATGCTGTTGCTGGGTCATTGTGGTTTCTGCATAGGGCTGAAATAGCGTTTGCTGTGCAAAGACCTCGCGCCAGGTGCCGCTATGATAGCGCGGCGTATCGCCTTCCAAGGGGGCAATACAATCGGCCAAGGCCTGAACCCAGTCGATCCGAGTATCGCGCTGATTCCAAATTAACACCAGATAACCCTGCGGTTTGAGTACCCGATCTAATTCTTGTAAGGTAGCAGAATCGGCAAACCAGTGAAATGACTGTGCACAAAATACCGCATTCAGGCTATGATCAGGCAGGGGAAGTTGATGGCTAACGCCTTCAAGAGTATGAATGTCCGGATGCGCCTGTTTTAATTGAGCCAGCATTTCCGGGACAGGATCAATTGCGATAATGTGCTTACTGAGCGGGCGTAAATAGGGGATAAACTTGCCGGTGCCGCTGCCCAAATCCAGAAGATGCGCATCTACAGGCAAAGCCAGCGTTTCACTCAGCCATTGGCTGATTTCTGCCGGATAGTCGGGACGCACTTGCTGATAGAGCTCAGCCGACGCACTAAAACCCCGTTTTGCTGCAGGATGTAATGATTGTGTCATATTTTGCGCTTTTTAATCTTTTTGATCGATATAAAATAGCATATTCACTTTTTTGACAGCGTTCATTGACTGAATTGTTGTGGAAGGGTTCGATTTACCAGCATGGGAAAGTTATGGACAAGCAGATTGTTTTTGAAGATGAACATATACGCGCGATTTTTATGCCGGGATCTTCTTCAGAACTGATTTTTTCATTTGGCGATTTGATTACCCGTGCCAAGGGCCTCAACATCAATGCAGAAAAGTCACTGGCGAAATTCGAGTTTAATGTGCTTGGTATTATGCCCAAGCATAAATCCTGGTTTCCGCAAGGTTCCATGTGGAACATGTTGCAAGCCATCGCAGATCTGATTGCGCCGTTTCAGCAGCGTATTGCGTATGGCGGTTCGATGGGTGGCTATGCCGCGATCAAATATTCCCGTGCCTTGGGCGTGCAACGGGTGGTGGCGATGGTGCCGCAATATTCGATTGATCCGGAAGATGTACATGATGCCCGCTATAACATGTTCTATCAGCCAGAGCTGAATGCCAATATGCGGGTTGCGGCCGAAGATATCGACAACGCCTGTGAATATATTATTGTGTATGATCCCTACTGTGCCGAAGATCGTGCCCATTATCTGAAATTAGAGGCACTAATCCCACATCATCATGTGCTGCACTTGCCTTTTACCGGCCATGATGCGATCGCAGTTTTGGCCAGTTCCGAATTGCTCTATGACTTTTTGGTACATGACTATGAGCCGAGTTATTTCTACCAGAAAATGCGTCGGGTCAAGAAAAACAGCAAGTTCTATTATCGTAAGGTGATTGAAAATGTCTTGCCACGACACCGCATGGCTTTGGGGCACATTCTGAAAAATAACGATCTGCAACTGGATAACCAGTTTTTTGATGCCAGCCAGAAACAGGTGATTTTGCGGGAACTGTTACGCAATAAACAGGTTGATCAGCATGACCTGCTCAAACTGGGCATTCATGTGAATTTGCCGCAGGAAAATCGTCAGTTGCTGTTGGACCAGTATGGGCATGGTCTGGTATTTAATGTCATCAGCCATAAAATCGAAAGTTATGCAGAAGGCGCAATTGCCCTGAACCATAAATTCCTGATTCCGATTTATGCCAAAGGTAATGGTTTATTGAGCATTAACCTGAATGATGAACGTTATCTGGTGGTGATGAACGACCGGCATATCATGAAACTGATCAAGGAACAGGATGAGCTCAGTCTGGGTATGCACCCGATTTTAATGAAGCGTTATAGCGATTTTTATATGTTTAGCTATAAGCAGCTGAATCTGAGTACCAATGAGTATGGTGCTGCTGCTTTTATCAACGATAGTGACAAAAATACGCAGTTTGTGACGCACAGCGAGATAAATTAACTAAAATTTTTATAAAAAACAATTACTTGACTTGTGATGAGCTTGGCATAATATAGAGATAAGCGGTATAAATAATAAACCAATTATATCGTTCCCGATGGTTGAAACGAAGAAGGGGATCTCTATGATGCAAGCGACTCGGATGATGCAAGTATGTTTTATCTTCGGTTTGATTCTACCTAATCTGGCACATGCAGAAACTGTGCATCCTGCAGTGATCATGGTCAGTGCGTCCATCATCTTTATGATTATTCTGTCCGTGTATGTGGTGTATCGTATCCGCAAGTCACTACGTAATCATATGGATAAACCGCTGGATTAATTGCATCGGGCTGGAAACGGGTTGAAAAGACTCAATGACTTGTTTTAAATGACAGACATAAATTGTCAAACAGGATTGAGGGAACAGCCATGAAAGCCGTTTATTTAGACTATGCTTCTTTAGACCAGCAGGATTTAGACTTTCAGGCACTGCATGCCGCATTTGATCCACTGGTTTTGTATCCGGCGACCTCGGCTGCCGAGATTGCATCCCGTGTAGCTGATGTCGATGTTATCATTACGAATAAGGTGATGATCGATGCAGCTACGATTCAGCAATGCCCTCAACTCAAACTCATTTTAATCTCTGCAACCGGCACCAATAATGTCGACCTTGAGGCGGCCAAAGCGCAAGGGATCGTCGTGTGTAACTGTCAGGCTTATGGCACTTCGGCAGTCGCGCAGCATACCATCATGTTGATGCTGAATCTGGCAACTTCATTCCTGTCTTACCAACGTGCGTTACAACAAGGCGAATGGCAAAAAGCCAGTCAGTTCTGTTTGCTGGATGCGCCAATTGTCGAGCTGGCCGGAAAAACATTGGGCATTGTGGGTTATGGCGAACTGGGCCATGCGGTGGCGAAACTGGCCGAAGCCTTTGGCATGAAAGTGCTTATTGCCGCGCTGCCAAATCGTCCGGCGGATGCATCTCGTGCGCCATTTGCCGAGCTACTTCCTCAAGTCGATTTTTTAACTTTGCATTGTCCACTCACTGAAGATACCCACCATTTAATCAGTCATACTGAGCTGGATGCAATGAAAAGCAGCGCATTTTTAATTAACTGTGCGCGTGGCGGAATTGTCGATGAAGCGGCATTGGCTGAGGCTCTGCGTGCAGGCAAGATTGCCGGTGCAGCGACAGATGTTCTAACGGTAGAACCACCGAAACAGGGCAATGTGCTGCTCGACTCTACGATTCCCAACCTGATTGTGACACCGCATAATGCTTGGGGCAGTGTCGATGCAAGACAACGGATTGTGGATCAAATGGTCGAAAATGTAGCAGCATTTAAACAGGGTCAGCCGATTCGACAGGTCAATTCATAGATCGCGTCGATACAAGGTAATAGTTTTATTTTCTAAAAATTAAAAAAGCCCATCACGGGCTTTTTTTATAAATCGGTTACCGCATAACTGGTAGCTGATCCTGACTGGGGTTGAGTCTGTGGTGTATTTGGGTTTTGCGTCGCACTCGACTGGCTTAAAGGCTGCTGCACGATAGGTGCCTGTTGTGAATTTCCACGCCAGACTTCTTTGGTCTGCTGGATTTTCTGACCGGTTTGTTGGGCTGCCTGAGTTGCACCCTGATCTACTTTTTGCAGTGTATCAGAGGTTGCAGATTTGGTATTGCTCCAGGCCCGGTCTACCCCCGGCTTGATTTTGGCAATGCCTTTTTCCGTTGCTTCACCGACTTTCTCAGCAGTATTAATCACGCCTTCCTGTGCTTTATAAGCAAAGACATGCAGCAGGTTCGGATTTTCACCATAAGGCTTAACCGGTTTAGCAGACTGAGTCGTGGTTTGTGCGAATGCTGGAACAGAAAGCATTAAAGCTGTCGTTAAAATAATTGGGGTTTTGATATTCATTATGGATCGACCTCGAATTCGTCTAAGTGCGGTCTGAGTTTGTTTTTCAGTGTAACGGATAATGGGTCAAAAACAATGAATATCCTGTGAAGAGTGCAGAGCTTTCAGGTTGATCTGTGCCGGAATATTGTAATTTTAAAGAAAGGGCAGTAGATATCAGGAGAAGCCTTGAATTGATTTTCAGCAAAATAAAAGCCCTGTTCTGAGACTAGAAACAGGGCGATTTTTTTAGTCACATTGTGTCAACGCATCTTTTGCGAAATGTTCGCGTAAGCTGACAAAGTTCTTTTGTACGCCCGCATCGTGCAGGTCAAATTTTTGTGCAGTGCTAGTACCGTCGCGCTGGAAAGTCGCTGAGCCGGCATCGATTAGAGTCATGCCTTTAAATGACCATTGTTCAATGACACGGTTATTGCCGATATCGCCGGTAAATTCAATCACGCATTTGTCGAGGAATTTGGTCAGTTTTGCCTTGTTGTTGGTCGTGGCTGGAACCACTTCGAGGTTTTGGACTTCCTGTAAGACACCAACCTGAAGCTGTGGGATTTTGGGTGCAGATGTACAAGCTGTAACTGCGATACTCGCAAGACCAGTCAGAATGAGTGTTTTAAATTTCATATGATTCTTTCTTGTTGAGTGTTGTTAGGTTGAGTATATGAAATTGATGGAGAAAAGCCCATAGTCTTCTTCTTTATTGTGTAGAGGATACTATTGAACATTAAAGGAAGAATTTGGAGAAATAGTTAACAATTACTCCTATAATAAATGAAAATGCGATTAATGATATACCGTAAAAAGGTAGGTCTTTTTGCATTTTAATAGCCTTTTCATGAGTCTTTTCCATAAAATTATTAATGATAATAAAAGATTGATTCCTCAATTTTTGATATGCATATTTTGCATAGTAAATAATAATTAACGGCGAGACTATATAATTTAATAAGAGAATAAATATTTGTAAGAAGAAGTTTTTATATGTTTTTTTTGACTTTTCTTCATAAGCTTTAACAATCTTGTTTTGTAGTATTTTATTTTCTATAAATTGAGTATTTTTAAAAGTTTCCAATGCAGTTCTATCGTCAAGATTATTAATTAATGCTAGTGACATTATAAGCTCATCTTTATTATTAGTTAGCTGATAGTTTTCAAGAACAACATTAACTACATCATTTTTCTTTTTCGAGGGTTTATTCTCTGTGTTTTCAGTTTTTACTAAGTCAAATATGAAAAATAATAATACAATAATAAGAAAGGCACTAGAGAATCCTAAATTTCCTACTTTTTTGTACACTCTAGTGGTTTTGGTGTTAGGTATCATTACTTCTTGAATTTTGTTATTCAATAAGTTTTTTATTTCCATTGCCCAAGCTTGATTGGTATGAGTTATTGTTAGCAAAATTTCTTCATTAATTACATCAAAAGTTAGAGCAATTATTTGTGTAGAGACTTGTTCTTGATTATGAAAGCGATTAATTACTTTCCATGTCATAGTTAGTGAATTAATAATGGTATTACGTACTTCATTAACTTTTATTAGTGCTTTAATTCCATTAATTGTTCTAGTAGTTTTATCAGAATAATTAAAACTAACAGTTAAATGGGACTCGAATACTTGTTTTTGGTCTGCTAATTTTTGTTCAATTAAATAGTGAAATTGTTCGAGATCATTATTTCGAAGAAGAAATGGAATTCCAACGGATTGATACGTAAGCGTCTCTTTATTACCAAGGAATTCAGTAATAATCTTGGCTAAAGTAGATTCGTCTAGTGCTACAACTATACTTTTGTCATCATAGAAATTTTCTTGTAAAGATGTACTATTCATTATTATTCAACATAAAAAACCCGCTATATTTATAGCGGGTTTTTGTTTAAATTTCAAGTAATTAGCACTTAGTGCTGTAACACTGAAATATCAGCCACTTTTGTGAACAAATCACGAAGTTGAGCAAGCATACGTAAACGGTTTGCTTTCAGGTCAGCATCATCAGCCATCACCATTACACCGTCAAAGAACGCATCCACTGGTGCACGTAATGCAGCAAGTGCAGATAACGCAGCCGTGTAGTCTTTGGCAGCAAATAACGGCTCAACTTGAGGCGTGATTTTCGCAAGTTCAGCGAACAATGCTTTTTCAGCATCTTCAACCAAGTTTGCTTCAACTACAGCACCTTCAGGAGCAGTTTCTTTTGCCAGAATGTTCGCAACACGCTTGTTTGCAGCAGCAAGCGCAGCCGCTTCAGGCAATGCGCGGAAGTGATTGACCGCATTTACACGCTTGTCAAAATCAAGTGGAGATTTTGGCGACAAGGCTTGAACTGCCTGAATCACGTCTACTGCAACGCCTTGGTCTTCGTATTTCGCACGGTAACGACCTTCAAGGAATGCCACAGCATCCGCCAAAGTCTTGTCGTGATCTTTCAATACATCGCCATACGCAGCAAGTGCAAGTTTGATCAAATCTTCAATTGAAACATCAAGCTCGTTTTCAGTCACAAGACGCAAAATACCAATTGCAGAACGACGTAGTGCAAATGGGTCTTTAGAACCTGTAGGCGCTTGACCAATACCGAAAATACCTGTGAGCGTATCTAAACGATCCGCAAGAGCAATGGTTGTACCAGTTTTGGTTTTCGGTAAAACGTCACCTGCGAATTTAGGTAAGTATTGCTCACCTAAAGACTCAGCCACTTCCGCATTTTCACCTTCAAGACGTGCGTAGTAAGTACCTGCAATACCTTGAAGTTCAGGGAATTCACCCACAAGCTCAGAAGTTAAGTCACATTTTGCAAGAAGCGCCGCTTTTTCAGCATCTTCCGCTTTTGCACCTGTAATAGGCGCAAGTGCTACAGCCAATTTCGCAATACGTTCAGACTTGTTCCAAAGCGTACCCAATTCAGCTTGGAATACCATGTTTGCCAATTTCTCTTTACGAGATGCAAGCGGTTGCTTTTGATCTTGTAAGAAGAAGAATTCAGCATCTGACAAACGTGGACGAACCACTTTCTCGTTACCTTCAATAATTTGTGTCGGGTCTTTCGACTCAATGTTTGACACAGTAATGAAGTACGGTTGAAGTTTATTGTCGCTGTTCACTAAGCAGAAGTACTTTTGGTTGTCCTGCATGGTCGTGATCAATGCTTCTTGAGGAACAGCAAGGAAGCGTTCTTCGAAGCTTGCACGTAGCGCAACAGGCCATTCAACCAATGCAGTCACTTCGTCACGAAGATCACTTGGTACAATTGCGATTGCATTCACTTCATCCGCCAATGCTTTCACTTGTTGGTCGATGATGGCTTGACGCTCTTCAAAAGAAGCCACAACATGCGCTGCTTTTAACTTCGCAAGGTATTCATCAGCATGCGCTAAAGTGATTGCTTCAGGCGCGTGGAAACGGTGACCATACGTCACGTTACCCGCTTTATGATCTTGAATCGTTGCATCAACTACGTCGTTGTCTTTTAACAACACAACCCATTTTACTGGACGTACGAATTCAGTACGGCTTGCCGCAGAACGCATACGTTTTGCAATTGGAAGGTTATCCAAGGCATTTTGTAAAATTTGTGGAAGTAAAACGTCGAGGCTTTGACCTTTTACGTCTTTTAAGTAGCACACTTTTTCAACTTTACCAGCCTGGAAAGTCGAAACTTGATCAACCGTGATGCCTTGACCACGCATAAAGCCTTCAAGTGCTTTGGTTGGTTTGCCTTCAGCATCAAAGGCTGCTTGTTTAGCAGGGCCGTCAAAACGTTTTTGTGTATCAGCTTGCGCAGCATCAACATTGACGATTTTAAGTGCAAGACGACGAGGTGCTGCATAGGCTTCGATTGAATCAAAAACAAGACCAGCATCTTTTAAGCCTTTAACGGTTTCTGCATGTAAGGCATCACGTAATTTTTTCAGGCTTTTTGGTGGAAGTTCTTCACAACCCAATTCGAACAAAACGGTATGTTTAGACATTATTTGCTCTCCTTGTTTGCTTCTTTCGCTTCTGCTTCAACTTGCGCTTTTAATTGTGCCAACACTTCATCACGTAATGCAGGTTCAGCCATTGGGAAACCAAGTTCCGCACGTGCTGCTACATAGCTGGTCGCAATAGAACGTGCCAAGGTACGTACACGTAAAATGTAACGCTGACGTTCAGTCACAGAAATCGCGCCACGCGCATCCAATAAGTTGAAGCTGTGTGATGCTTTCACGACTTGCTCATATGCAGGAAGTGGAAGTTTCGCTTCGATCAAACGTGTTGCTTCAGCTTCGTAGAAATCGAACAATTCAAACATTTTTTCAACGTTGGCATATTCGAAGTTATAGGTCGATTGTTCCACTTCATTTTGATGGAACACATCGCCATAAGTTACCGTACCGAACTGGCCTTTGGTCCAAACCAGATCATAAACAGAATCTACACCCTGCAAGTACATGGCAAGACGTTCAAGACCATACGTGATTTCGCCGGTGACTGGGTAGCATTCAACACCACCGACTTGCTGGAAGTACGTGAACTGCGTTACTTCCATACCATTCAGCCAAACTTCCCAACCTAAGCCCCAAGCGCCTAGTGTTGGAGATTCCCAGTTGTCTTCTACGAAACGAATGTCGTGTACCAGTGGATCAATGCCAATCGCTTTTAATGAATCGAGATAAAGCTGCTGGATATTGTCCGGGTTTGGCTTAAGCACCACCTGGAATTGATAATAATGTTGCAAACGGTTCGGGTTTTCACCATAACGACCATCTTTCGGACGACGTGATGGTTGGACATAAGCGGCATTCCAGGTTTCAGGACCCAGCGCACGAAGGAAAGTCGCAGTGTGGAATGTCCCTGCACCCATTTCCATATCATAAGGTTGCAAAATGACGCAGCCTTGCTCCGCCCAGTAAGTTTGTAAGGCAAGAATTAAGCCTTGGAAGGTATCAATATGCGATATGGCGCGACTCATGGTCATCCACTTAAAATTAGAGAAAAATTGTGCTCAATTATAAGGACTTTGCAGGGGAGTGGCAAAGGGTTAATGTAGGGATACTTTTCTGAAAAAAATAAAACAGGCTTAAAGGATACGCGTCATTTAGAGGCTTACTGCGATTTTGGCTTTGCTGGTTGATACAGGCTGATCTGAAAATCAGGAATAAATCAGATATATGGCATCCTGTTCACTGGAGAGTCATAAAGTTCAACGGATCTTATACGATTGTCGTTCTTAAATTAGTTTAATATTCACGCAATATAATAATGCTTAAAAATAAGGAACTTCATGACCACTTACCAAATTCAATGCCATTTAAAATACAAGGTCGTACAACCGACAGAATTTATTTTTATGCTTCAGGCGGCACATCATTCCGATCAGAAGATTCTTGAAGAAAAACTCAGCTTTAATCTGCCCGTAACATGGCATGAATTTCAGGATGCGCAGCATCAAAATCGTCATGTTCGGCTACAGGTCGAACCCTGTGAGGCTTTTGAGCTGAATTATACGGCGACAGTGGTTCGTCAACCGGGCCTCTCTCTTGAGCTGCAGCAAGGTCTGAAAGAAGTGACTATTCCTGAGCTGCCCGATGAAGTATTGCCTTATTTGCTGGCCAGCCGTTATTGCAATTCGGATTTATTGCTGGAAATGGCGAAACGCTCATTTGGCTGGATGACACCAGGCTATACGCGTGTCAAGGCGATTGAACAGTGGATTTATAACAATATTTTTTATGTGTCTGGCAGTTCCGACCAATTTACCACTGCTACAGATGTACTGGTGCATCGCGCAGGGGTATGCCGTGACTTTGCCCATTTAGGTATTGCCCTGTGC